>NZ_CAKKTK010000037.1:0-43388 GCF_920656135.1 Frankia sp. Cppng1_Ct_nod
CACGGCAGGCTGGGGCTGTTCGATGGCTCGCCAGCCCGAAAGTGTTGACGCGGTGTGGTTGATCGGACCGTAGGGTCCGGGTGTGTCCGATGTTCCGCCCGTGCCGTCGGTGCCGTCGTATGACGAGCTCGCGGCGCTGGTGGTGAGCTTGCGGGCGGATCTCGCGCGGGCGTTGGAACGGATCGCCGAGTTGGAGGCCCAGGTCGCCAGGACGTCGCGGAACTCGTCGAAGCCACCGAGTTCGGACGGGCTTGCCAAGCCACCCCCGAGGTCGCTGCGGACGAAGACCGGTCGGCGCCCTGGTGGGCAGGACGGCCATCCCGGATCGACGCTACGCATGGTCGCCGATCCTGATGTGCGCCTGGCGCATGAACCGGGGCCGTGTACCGGCTGCGGGACGTCGCTGTCGGGCCGGCCGGTGACCCGGACCGAACGCCGGCAGGTGTTCGACCTGCCCGAGCTACGCCCGCACGTGGTCGAGCATCAGCTCCTCGAGCGCGAATGCGGCTGCGGGACACGGACGAAGGCGACCGCACCGGACGGGGTGGACGCTCCGGTGCAGTATGGGCCGCGGGTGACCGCGGCGGCGGTCTACCTGTACGCGGGCCAGTTCCTGTCGAAGGACCGCACCGCGACCGCACTCGCCGAGCTGGTCGGGATACCCCTGTCCGCGGGCACCGTCGCGGCGATGGCCGCCCGCGCCGCCGCCGACCTGACCGGTTTCCTGACCGCTGTCCGTGAGAACCTGGCGGGCGCCGAGGTGATCGGCGCGGACGAGACCGGGCTGCGCGTCGCCGGGAAACTGCACTGGGTGCACTGCGCCCGCACCGGGAAGTACACCCTCATCGACTGCCATCCGAAGCGTGGAACCGCCGGGATCGACGCTCTCGGGGTGCTGACCGGCTTCACCGGGGTCGTGGTCCATGACGCCTGGGCGCCGTATGACACCTACACCACCGCCACCCACCAGCTGTGTGTCGCCCACGTGCTGCGTGAGCTGCAGGCCGTGGGCGACGCCGCCCCGGCCGGTGCCTGGTGCTGGGCCACCCAGGCCGCCGACGCTCTCGTCGCCCTGCACCGGCTCACCGTCGACGCCGCCACTACCGGCACGCCGGTCGACCCGAAGGCACTGGCGGCCCATACCCGGCTCCTGCGCCACGCCGCCCACATCGGGATCACCCAGACCTCCCCCCGCGGCACGACACTCATGGCTGCCCGCCACGCCCTGGCCTGCAGGCTCGTCGACCGCGAGGCCGACTACCTGCGTTTCACCCGGGACCTGCGGATCCCCGCGGACAACAACGGGTCCGAACGCGACATCCGCATGATCAAACTATGGCAGAAAGTATCCGGCTGCCTACGCACCCTCACCGGCGCCCGCCAGTTCTGCGCGATCCGCAGCTACCTGTCCACCGCCACCAAACACGGCATCCCCCAGTTCCCCGCCCTCGTTCAACTCGCCGAGGGCCACCCCTGGATGCCCGCAACCACCTAACCCAAGATCAAAACGGCACCTGACCAGTTACGTCTGACCTACATCCGCCAGTAGCGCAGTGGTGATCGTTTGTCGGCCAATTTTGTGATCGACATCGGTGGGGAGGGCTTCCCGGCCGGCTTCGGGCATGCCGAGGGCCCGGATGCGTTCCGGGTGAGCGGGCCGGGGTCCTTTCCAGGCTGCGGGATGGTCGTGGGGTCTCGGTGGGGTGGTGCGACGGGTGCGCGGGGTGCTGGCGGGGGTGACCGTCAGGTCGCGACGGGGCGCAGAGAACGCAGGGTGGCGAGGGCGTCGGTGAGCCGGTCGCCGCGGCCGGGCCGGGTACCGCGGGGCGGGTCAGGTGTTGGTGCGGAACTCGTCCCACACCGTTTTCCAGTGTTTGTCGGTGTCGCTGTCGAGCTCGAGGGTGCGCCGGCCGGTCGCGAAGTACGCCGGTTCGACGGCCGCGTCGGCCAGGTTCGGTGGCAGGAATCCCTGTTTGACGAGCCCAGCGGGGGTGATGTGGTTCTGCGGGGGCTGGTATCCGATCGCTGCGAAATTGCTCAGCGCCACGTTGGAGTCAAGCATGTGGTTGAGGAACAGGTGCGCGGCGACCGGGTTCCGTCCGGTCCGCAGGATCACCATCATGTCGTTGTCCGCCTGGTGGCGGTCGTCGCTCGGCGACCAGTAGCGCAGGACCGCGGGGTCGGTGCCCCTGGACAGGTAGTTGCGGGCGTTGACGACGTCGCCGGACCACGCCTGGACGATGGGGAAGTGCCCGCCGGGCAGGTCCCGGTAGTTCGTGATCGTCGCCTTGGGTCGGGTTTTGTTGACCATATCCGCAAGCTGGGTCCGGACGAGGTCGAGGTCGGACTGCGTCGTCGTGTTCAGGCCGAGGCCGTTGCGCAGCAGGACCATCCCCATCACGGCGCGGTAGTCGTTGATCACGGAGATCTTTTCCCGGTACCGGCTGTCCCAGAAGACGTCGAACGGGTTGGCCCGGACACCGATATCCTCACTGATCATGTCGGAGCGCCAGGCGATGCCTGTGTTGTAGACGGTGTACGGCACGGTGTAACGCCACTGCTGGTCGTAGAACGGGTTCTGGAAGTCCGGCCACACGTTGGTGATGTTCGGGATGTAACTGTGGTTCAGCGGACGCAGGTGACCGCCGCGGATCAGTCTCCCGATCTGGTCATAGCTCGGCAGGTAGATGTCGTAGTCGACCTTGCCCGAAGAGATTGTTTCCAGTGCGTCGCTGTTGTTGCTGTACGTCGTCACCTCGACGGCCACGCCGACGGAGTCCTTGAACGATGCCAGTGCCTGCGGATCGATGTAGTCGGCCCAGTTGAAGATCTTTAGTGGCTGACCCCGTTCCGGCTTCAGGTTGGCCGCGATGGGCGGGTTGTCCGGTTTGACGGGCCACAGCGCCGGCTCGTCCGGGTTCGGGCTGCGGACCGGTCGTGCCCCGGTCCCGTCCGGATGCGAGCCCGTGCAGGCTGCGATCAACGCCGACAGTCCCGGCAGCGTGGCCGCACCCAGCGACCCTCGCAGGACCGACCGCCGACTGGCCCGTCGCCGGGGTGACGGCGCGCCGGTGGGCGCACCCGCGGGCGCACCCGCGGGCGCTGGCGCGGCCCGGTGGGACGGCACGGCGTCGGAGGTGGGGAGTGCTTCCCGTTCGACAGCCTTTTTCCTGGTCGACATCGCCACCGCCGTCCTTTATGGTTCCGTGGAGGCTGATGTCCCTTATATTCCCAATGGTGGGCGCCGGACCCGACACCGGGTGCCCGTCAGGCGCCGTGCCCACCAGGCGTAGCCCTGTCGCTCGATGCGCGGCTCGCCGGTCAGCGGGTGGCGTGCGGGTCGCGTCCGGGCAGGTCGGGAACGCCACCGGCGGCGGCGCGCCGGCGGTGGGCGAGAGCGGCGAACACCTCCATCGCGACCCGGTGGGCGTTGTTGACCGTGTTCTCGGCGTGGTCGTACGGCGGCGCGACCTCGACGATGTCCGCGGCGACCAGCGGGGTGTCCAACGCGATCTGGCGAACGGCCCGCAGCAGGTCCGCCGGTGACATCCCACCCGGTTCGGGCGTGCCGGTACCAGGCGCGAACCCGGGATCGAGCACGTCGATGTCCACCGACAGGTACAGTGCCCGGCACCCGTCCACCGCTTGGGCGATCGCGTCGGTGACAACCGCGCGCGATCCGCGTTCCCACACCTCGTGCATGAGGTGCCAGCGCATGTCCTGCTTGCGCATCCAGGCAAACACGTCCGGTGGTGGCCAGTAGCCGCGCAGTCCGACCTGGACGAAGTTGCGCCCCCGTACCGCCCCGGACTCGATCAACCGGCGCATCGGCGTCCCGTGCGAGGCGAGGTTGCCGTCGATGATGTCCGCGGTGTCGGCGTGCGCGTCGAAGTGGAGCAGTCCGAGCTCGCCCCAACCGACCGCCTCGGCGACCCCGGACGCAGCCGGCCAGGTGATCGAATGGTCACCGCCGATGACCACCGGGACGATCCCGAGCCCCGCGATACCGCCGACTTTCGTGCGGATGTTGCGGTGTGACGCCTCGGTCTGGCCGCTCGGGCAGCGGGCGTCCCCGGCGTCCACCACGTCCAGCCAGTCGAAGATCTCGATGCCAAGGTCGAGATGGTAGGTGCCCGGTTCGTAGGCGAGGGCGCGCAGTGCACGCGGGCCGAACCGGGCGCCCGGCCGGTGGGTGGTCGCGATGTCGAACGGCGCGCCGATCACCGCGACGTCGGGGCCGCGGGCCGCGAGGTCTGCGAGGTCCGGTATCCATGGCCGGTGGCAGAAGGTCGCCAGGCCTTCGTAGCCGGGCGCCTCGTCGTCGGGTGGTTCCTCGGCGGGTGATCCGGTATGTGACCCGGTATGCGGCCCGACCGAACCCGTCACCGGCCGTTGTCCGGAGCTGTCACCGGTCCTCCTCGTCCCACCTGACATGACGCCTGACGTGAGATAACGCTATTGGTACAGCCTGATTGGGCCTGGTGGTCCCCCTTACTCGCCGTCGCTGATGCGCATCGCCTCCTCCTCGGGCGCGCCGTAGTGTGGCCCGGGTTCGTGGCCACGGCTACGACCGCCGGCGGGTCCATGCGCGATGAGTTCACCTGTTGTCACTTTTCGTACGCCTTCGTCGTCGGTAAGCAGGGTTGGTGGGCTGTCCCCACCGTCGTCCGGATCCGCGGGCTGTCCATCGGCCCCACCCGCTGGGGCGTAGACGTCGGATTCCAGGACCGCGCCGGACTCCAGTCGGGCCGCCTCGTCATACGGATCCGGCTCAGGCTGCTCCTGGGCGAGCAGCGAGTCCAGCGACTCACCCGCACGAGCCTCGGCGGCGGTCGTGCCGAAGCGTTCACCGGGGCTCAGCCGGTCCGGGGGATCCCAGCCGTCGTCGAGGGGGTCGAATCCGCGGTCCGTCGAGCCGAGATCGTCACTGTCGAGGCTCTCGGACTGCTCAAGTGGGCTGCCGTAGGCGTTGACGTAACCGACGTCGACGCTGTCGACGTCGGCGTCCGGGATCGGCTGCGTCATCGCTGCCTCCTGCTGGTCGGATCAGGGGTGCGCGGACAATTCGCGTCGTTCATGACCCTTCCCGGGATTGCCCGGAGGTAACGTCCGGACGCCGCAAGACCACCGAGTCGACACCATCCCGGCATCGTCGCTCGCGGGGAGCGCCGGACTCACCACGTTAGGACGACGCGCGCCGGAGTCGACCCACCCCGCTTGTCACCCCATTTTCGATGGCGTATAGCGTCCGGGTTTGTGGCTACTGTCGCGGACCGCATTCTTGAGCGGCTGGCAAAGGTTCCTGGCGGCTTGGACGACGGGCAGCTGGCGGAAGCACTTGAGCTGCGTCGTCAGACCGTGAACCAGGTCTGCCGGCGTCTGTCGGACAACGGGCGACTCCACCGTGGGCCTGGTCCGAAAGGGCGCATCGTCAACCGCCTGTTGCCCCAGCACGATGCCTACCCGAGGCCGACGCGGGACCAGTCCCCAGCGCTGGACCAGTCCCCGGAACCGGCCCAGCCATCGGCCGACGCCGGCACTCAGACGCCGCACGAGTCCCTGCCTGCGCAGCGGGAGGCTCGGGAGAACAACGGGCCTGTCCTGGGTACCGGGACTACGACTGACCCGGACGCGCAGTCGGTTCCGGCCCAGCGGGAAGCGTCCGGTGCCGCGTCCGACACCCCGTCGGATGCCGTGGTTACTCCTGAACCCGAACCCGAACCTGAACCCAGACGTTCCCGGACATCCACCAGGACGTCTGCCGGCCCATCCGCGGCCGAACCGTCCGTACAGCCGCCCGCGCGTCCGTCGGCACGACGGCCCGGACGAGCGTCCGCCAAGCCTGTGGGTCCCGACCCGCAGCCGCGGGATGCGCCGGTGCCGGAGGCCGGTTCGACGCCGGAGGTGAAGCCCGCGCGGAAGGTCGCGAACCGCAGGAAGAGCGTGCGCGCGGCACCGACGGAGCCGACTGTTGAGGTCTCCGCGGTCGGGCCGGCCGCGGCCGTTGCCGAAACGCTCGCGCCGGACACCGAAACGTCTGCGGCCGTTGCCGAAACGCCAAAGGCCGTTACCGAGGTGTCATCGATTGGTGCCGACGTGCCCGAGGTTGGTGTTGATGTGCCTGTGGTTGCTGCCGACGTGCCCACGGTCACTGTCGAAACGCCACCGGCCGTCCGGACGCCCGAGGTGGCTCAGGCTCCGACTGTCGCAGCCAGGGAGACTCCTGAGGTGACCGAGGGGACCCTCGAAACAGCGGGCGTGCCTGAACCTTCTGTCGTGACTGACGACGTGTTGGACGGCGCATCGGGGGAGGGCGAGGACGGGGCTGCCGTCGAGGACGGCGAGACAGCCGAGAACGGCCAGGTACGAGCCCCGGCCCGCCCCACCCCGTCGGTGGCGCGCCGTCGGTGGTGGCGACGGCTCCGGGTGCGCCCCGGCGGCTGACCGGGCGGCCGCCGGAGCCGGCATCATGACGCGCAGGATTCCAGCAAGCGCAATAGCGTGTGGGGCAATCAACAATCCCGGGGGAGAGCATGTCCATACGAGCGAAGTCGCTCGTCGTTACAGCCGCAGTGTGCGCGCTCGTGCTCACTGCCTGTGGAAGCAGGGCGGGCAGCACGAGCCCACCGCCCGGTGGTCAGTCCTCGGGTGGTGGTGCGAACCCCGCGTCCGACACCGGTGTGACCTCGAACGCGATCAAGGTTGGTGTGATCGTCGGTCTGACCAGCCCGCTGGGGCCGACGACGTTCTCCGGTTCCGTGTACGGGGCGAAGGCGTACTTCGACGCGCTCAACGCCGCCGGTGGGGTGAACGGCCGTAAGGTCATCGTCGTCCAGTGCGACGACCATGGCAGCGGTCCCGACAATACGGCATGCGTGCGCAAGCTCGTTGACGACGAGAAGGTATTCGCGCTGGCAGGGGTGGCGGCCTTCAACTACGACGGGGCGCCGTACCTGAACTCCAAGGGTGTTCCGGACATAGGCGGCCAGCCGATCAACAATGCCTATGACCAGTATCCGCATCTGTACTCGCTCTACGCCGGCTACTATCCGCGTGACGGCAAGCGGCCAGGCTATGACGGCAAACTCTACGCCGGCACCGAGAACTATCGGTGGCTCAAAGAGAACCTGAACACCAGGACCGCGGGTGTCGTGTACTACAACGTCGCTCCCTCCCAGCGTTATGCGAAGTCGGTTGCCGACGGTCTGCGCCAGGAGGGGTACACGGTCGTCGAGAAGGAAATCAACCTCGGGCTGCCGAACTTCGACGCGGCCGTGCTCGACATGAAGGCCCGCGGGGTCGACGTGGTCTTCGACGCGATGGAGGACAACGGCAACCTGTCGCTGTGCAAGTCCATGCAGACCCAGGGCCTGACGGTCAAGGCGAAGCTGACCACCACCCAGGGGTGGACGGACACCTTCGGCAAGACGTTCGCGGACACCCCCGGCTGCCGCAACGCCACATATGCGATCAGCTGGACCCGGAACTACAACGACACGAACTACCCGGTGGTGGCCGAATTCCGGGACGCGATGGCCAAATACCAGCCCGCGCGTGAGGGTCAGCTGAACATGTGGACGATGGAAGGCTATGCGTCCGCCCAGTGGCTCGCCGACGCGATGAAGTCCTGCGGCGCCGACCTGACCCGTGTCTGCGTCGAGAAGTTCATGAACCGCCCGCAGGACTACAACGGTGACGGACTCCTCACTCCGCGGAACTTCACGAAGTTTCCCACCCCCCCGGCGACCGACACGAACTGCATCGAAGTCGCCAAGTGGCAGGACTCGGCCAATGGCGGAAAAGGCGGCTGGGTGACCCAGGGTAAGGACATGGACAGCAACTGCTTCACCACGACCAACCTGCCCTACCAGGCGGAGTAGCGGAGCAGGAGCGTGAGATGGCCACGGCCGGTGGGTAACCGCCGGCCATGGCCACGGACCCAGCAGTCAGGCCACGGACCCAGCAGTCAGACAGGCTCCGCGGACACTGTCGGCTTGAGTTCGGCGGGATCACCGACGAACGAGCATTCGCCGCGGTGCAGGACGTAGACGATGTCCGCGAGGCCCAGGGCCTCCTCGGTGTACTGGTCGGCAAGAACCACCGTCGTCCCGCCGTCGGCGACCGTGCCCAGCCAGGCGAACAGTTCGCCGGCCACCTTCGGGGACAACCCGAGTGAGAGCTCGTCGACCAGAAGTACCCTGGGCCGCGCGAGCAGGGCCCGTGCGAGAGCCAGCATGCGCCGCTCACCGCCGGAGAGTGTCCCGGCCCGTTGGGTGAGCCGCTCACGCAGGCGGGGAAACGCCTCCAGCGCCGGCGTGATGTCGTGATGCCCCGTCGCCTCTGCGATGATCTGCAGGTTCTCGCGGACGGTGAGGGTGGCGAACACCGCCCGTTCGTCCGGGACGAGCATGAGACCCCGGCGGGCGCGATCCAACGTGGACATCGTAGTGATCGTCTTACTCTGCCAGGTCAACGACCCGGAGCGCAGTGGTAACAGGCCGGCGAGCACGCGTAGCGTGGTGCTCTTGCCCGCGCCGTTGACTCCGAGCAGCGCGGTCACCTTCCCGGTCGGGATGATGAGGTCGAGACCGTGCAGGACCTCGATGGTCCGGTAGCCGGCGCGTGCATTGGTGAGTATCAGTTCGGCGCTCATGCGAGTGGTCCCTGCGCGAGATAGACGGACCGGACGGTCGGGTCATCGCGGACGACGGACGGCGTGCCTTCGGCGACGACGCGCCCGCCGACCATCGCATACACCTGGTCGGTGACGGAGAAGACCAGTTCGACGTCGTGGTCGACCAGCAGGACGCCGACCCCCTCGGCCGCGACCTGGCGCAGCAGCACGGACAGCCGTTCGGTCTCCTGCCCGTCGAGTCCGCTGGCGGGTTCGTCGAGCAGCAGGACGTCAGGACGGGCACACAGCGCGCGCGCGAGTTCGACCAGACGCAGCGCGCCGGTCGGCAGCGTCCCGGCGGTCTCGTCGGCAAAGCCTTCAAGCCCGAGGGAGTTCAGCGTCCGGGTCACGATCTGACGGGCCTTGACGTTACCGTGCGGTGCGAGGCCCAGTAACCCGCCCGCGTAGTCGCGGTGCCTGTTCTCGGCACCAACCAACAGGTTGTCCGCGACGGTCATACTGGAGAACAGTGACGGTACCTGGAAGGTCTGGACCAGCCCGCGGCGGGCCCGGACGTCCGGGCGCATTCGGGTGATGTTGCGTCTACCGAGGAAAACCTTGCCGCGCTCGGGCTGTTCGACGCCGGTGAGCAGGCTGAACAGTGTCGACTTGCCGGCTCCGTTCGGCCCGATCAGGCCGGTGATCTTGCCGGGCGCGACGGTGATGTTGACGTTGTCCACCGCGGTAAGCCCGCCGTAGCGGCGTACCAGGCCGTAGCCGGTCAGTTCGGCGCGGCTCACTGCATCCTCCCGGCTGCTTGTGAGCTGGTCGGGTTCCGACCGGTCGGGTTCCGACCGGTTGTGCGTGGACCGGTCGTACGGGCGGCTTCCCGTATCCAGACGATCAGGGTCTGTCCGAACGGCGTCAGCGTGGACATGCCATCACCTACCGTTCGCCTGTATGTCGCTGGAGTGCCGGAACTCGTCGGCATGGACAGAGCCTGCGGGACCGAACGGCGCCGGGTCGACGGCGCCTCGGCTGCCTGGGCGATGCCCGCTGATGCGGGCTGCGGCCAGCCGGTATCGGCATCGGTGAACAGCCGGCCCAGCATTATCACGCCCTGGCGGGCAGCCGAGGTGAGACCGCCGGGCAGCCAGCCGAGTATCAGCGCGAGGATGCCGACGGCCAGGGTGGCTGAACCAGCTGGTGCGAGGGTGTCGATGGTGACGATGAAGGCGGCCGCGACGACGGCGCCGGCAGCGCTGTCCGCACCGAAGACGACCACGGCGGTGAACCACAGGAGGCTGTTCAGCGGTGAGAACTGCTCGGCGTCGAATGACGTGGATCCGAGCGTCAGCAGAGCGCCACCGAGACCGGCCAGCACGGAGGAGACGGTGAAGGACAGCAGCTTGAGGTTACGGACATCGACGCCGACCGCGGCCGCCCCCTCGGTGTGGTCGCGCACGGCCAACAGCGCTCGGCCGAGCCGCCCTTCGTGAAGGTTGCGGACGACGAGCAGGCCGAGACCCAGACAGGCCAGTTCGACGGCGTAGAACCAGCGGTCCGACAGCATGTGACCGGCGATCGACAGCGGGATGACGTGGAGTCCGGAAACGAACGTCTGTTGTTGGAAGACGAAGCGGGACACGGCCGCTCCCACCGCGAACGTGGTGAGCGCAAGGGTGAGTCCACGTCGCCGGATGGCGGGGTAACCGGTCAGCAGGCCTACCGGAGCGACCAGCAGGGCGCCGAGCAGCAGTGCGGCGAGGCCTGGCAGTGCGGGCAGCCCGAACAGGGCACCGGCGGCGAGTTTCGCGGACAGCAACGCCCCGAGCCCGGCGTAACCGGCGACGCCGAGAGATACCTGCCCACTGTAACCGGTGACGATCACCAGCGACAGGAAGATCAGGGCGAGGGCTGGCACGGTGAAAGCGTTGCGCAGGTCGGCGGGGGCGAAGCTCAGGGGAGCGAGCAGCAGGGCGGCGCCCCCGAACTTCCCGAGGATGTCGCGGCGTTGGTCGGCGAGGCTGCCCGGGTCGGACGGCGGTGCGCCACGGGTGGAGAACCGGCCGGTGGAACCTGCGTCCCCGCCGAGCTCCCGCAGGCCCGGGACCACGAGCAGCCCGATGAGCAGCGCGGCCACGAAAAGGTTGGACTGCACGGCCAGGTACAGGGCTGAGAACTGTCCGGTCACGTGGAACTGGCTGAGCTCGCTCTGCGCGATTCCGATCGCGAGCGCGGTCAGAACCGCCACCGGCATGCTGGACAGCCGCGCGGCGACGACCACCGCGAACGTCTCCAGCACCAGTAGCGTGAGTCCGTACGGCGTGAGCTGTAGGCGTGGCGCGAGCAGGATGCCGGTGAAACCGGCGAGCGTCGTACCCACGGCCCAGCCCGCGGCGGCGACCCGGTCGGCGGGAACGGCCGAGAGTTCGGCGAGCTGGCGGTCGTCCACGACAGCCCGGACCTGTCTGCCGAAGCGGGTCCGAGTAGTGATCAGGCTCAGCGCCACGCACACGGCAACGACCAGGGCGAGTTCGGCGAGCGCGTCAACGCCGATGCGGGTGTTTCCGGGTAGCCCCACCGCCCGCGCGGGAAACAGGCTGGGCGCGTCACCGCGAGAACCCAGGCCCCAGATCCCGGCTGTCATCCCGACGGTGAGTACAAGGACTCCGAGGCTCGCCACCAGCGATTCGGCCGCGGACGCACGCCGACGGGCCAGCGGACGGAAGACGAACCGTTCGAGTATGAGGCCGATCACCGGTGAGATCACGGCGAGGGACAGTACCGCGGAGATCCAGATCGGTAGTTTCCACTCGACGACCATTTCGCGGAAGACGTAGGCGATCAGAGCGGCGATCCCGCCCTGGGCGATGTTGAGGACGCCGTTGGTTCGATATGTCACGAGCAGGCCGATGCCGGAGAGCGCGGCAATCGCCCCGATGGAGATGCCGGCGATCGCGAGGTTGAGGCTCGTCACCGGAGATCCTGGAGGATGCCCCGGCCTTCAGGCCGGGGAGGAATCCGGCCCCCCGCGAAGCGGGGCAGGGGAAGCCGATCCGTCAGGATCGGCGCTCCAGCGCCTCCCGCAACAGGTGGATGATCTCGCTGTTCAGTGAGCGGGTGTCTTCTTTCGCGGCCTCGACGAGACGGGCGTGCAGGTCGTCCGGGAGCCGGACGTTCAGATTCTTCACGGCTACATGGTGATGCTAGAATGTAGCCATGTCCAGGTACCGGCTGCACCCCGACGCGCGCCAGGAGGAAGCCCTCCTCGTGCACTGCGGGCACGCCCGGTACGTCTGGGACCTGGCGGTCGAACAGCAGTCGTGGTGGACGCCGAGACGCGGCCCCGCCCCCGGATATGGCGAGTGGAACCGGCAGCTGACCGAAGCACGGCGCGCCTTCGACTGGCTCGCCGCGGGAAGCGTCATCGTCGCGCAGCAGGTCCTGCGGGACTTCTCCACCGCGATGGCGAACTTCTTCCGCGGCACCCACCGGAAACCGACCGTCCGCAAACGCGGCCAGCACGAGGGGTTCCGGATCGTGGCGGTGAAACCCGGCGACGTCCGGCAGATCAACCGTCGCTGGTCCGAGGTACGGGTCCCCAAGGTGGGTTGGGTGCGGTTCCGATGGACCCGCCGGGTACCGGTCTTCCGGTGCGTCTCCTGCGGGCATACGGCCAACGCGGACATCAACGCAGCATTGAACATCGCCGCAGGACGTGCGGTGACTGCGCGGGGAGGCTGCCCGTTGGGGCAGCCCGTGAACCGCGAACCTCAACACTGCGCACCTCCTTCGACGGGTGTGTAGGAGTTGGAATCCCCCGACTTCAAGCGGGGGAGGACGTCAAGCGGCAATTTTTGGTTCGCAGATCGTGCAGGCTGTCAGGCCGCGGGCAGCGATCTGGTCCGGATCCACGGGCTGCGCGGGTTTGCCGACAATCATTCCGCAGGTACGGCGGTGGTAGGTCCGACCGGCGGGCACCGCGAACAGGCCGCCGTCGTCGGAGATGTCCGTGTCGGTCCTGGCCGTGAGGCCCGTCGCGTCGGTGGCTGCACCAAACGCGGCGCCGGAGCCTGCGGCGGTGAAGATCAGTGCATGTAGTTCGTCAAGCTGATGGTCGCTGTGGCTCTGCGCCCTCGATGTCGCGTCGATCTGGTCGGCCACCAGCAGCGCGCTGCCGAGCAGGACCAGCGCCAGACCGCCGAGCCCCCCGGAGGCGAAGTAGGGGAGCTGGCGTCCGGGATCGGTCTCCGCGGAGACACCCAGATAGCAGCCGAGCAGAAGTACTCCACCCGCGACCGCGACCACCCAGCCGCGCACCGCGCGAACCACGTCGACGACTACCCGAGACGTCGGCCGAGGGCGTTGTCCGCCTGCAGGCTGTCTGTCCACCCTTGTCTCTCCCCCAGAATGCGCTGCGGCTGTGGCAACAGCTGGTTGTCCGACACGCGTCGGTTCCGGCACAGCTGACCTACCCCGATCAGCGTAGGTCAGATTAGTGCTCGACATGGATGCGTGCTGCGTTGGCTTCGCCTAGGGTTTTTCATGATGGATGGTCGTTCGGGTCGCCAGATTTGTTCATTGCAACGTAAATGATCGAAATCATATCGTGGCTGCGTTGCCGTGGCGAAGATGCTGCTGGCGAGTTGTCGACCGGCCGGCCGGCGGTCCGGCCGACGGATCGGCCGGCGAGCGGTTCAGGTGGGTCGTCGCTGCCGGGGTGGGACGGAAGCGAGGATCGAGGGACCTCCGGCGACGCATCCGCCGATGTCCTCCATGTCGTGTTCCTGTCTGGACTGCTGCCAGAGCACGAACTCGCAGCGTTCCGCCCACAGCCGTCGCCCGACGTGGTTGCGCCGGTCCTCGATCTCCAACGGTGCCAGCACTCCACCCAGCGCTGCCTGTAGATGAGCCCAGTCGTGCGCGGCGTCCCACGTCGCGAATGACCCGAGGTACTCCCCGTCATGGTCATAGACGTGATAAGGACGGCCCACGGGCGCCTCCTCCAGGACGGCAGTGGTTCCGACATGTACAAGGTTCGACGAGAACCGGTCATCCCGTCCAAGGACGGGAGGTCATAGTCGATGCCAGGTAGTCACGACGGTCATACGCGATCGAAAAACTGTGCCATCGACGCTGCGGCATCGGACGGGCCCTTCGTGGCCACCGTCCTGGGGTCCATGGTGCCCCTCCAAGGGGTCGGAGGACTCCCGAACGCCCTAATTGCCGCTCGGCAACTGTCCGGGACGACTTCCGGGACGACTATCTGGGGACGGCGGACGCGCGTGCGGTCGCGCAGTCCCACGCATCGGCGACAATGCGGTCGATCGTTGATCGGGTGGAGTGCCATCCCAGCTCCGCCCGGATCCGGCTACTGTCGGCGACGAGCATGGGCGGTTCGACCGCAGGCGGCCGACGCACGCGCCGCACCGTGCGGCCGGTGACCCGTTCCACCGCGGCGAGGACGTCGGCGACGCTGACCCCGACACCCGTACCGACGTTGAAGATCTCGCTGCGACCGGGCCGGACGGCGGTTAGTGCCGCGAGGTAGGCGTCGGCGATGTCGGCCACGTGCACGTACTCACGGATCACCGCGCCGTCACCGTTGACGCCGAAGACTTCGCAGACGCCGGATGCCACCGCCAGCGCCGCGGGGATGATCCGGCTCTGGTCGTTGTCCGAGTGCACGCCCGCGGCGCCCGCGACGTTGAAGGAGCGCAGCACCACCGCGCCGATCCGGCCGGTCGCCGCCTGGTGGGTGACAGCCTGCTCGGCCGCGAGCTTGGACGCGCCATAGGCGTGGGTCGGTGCCGGCGGCTGGGTCTCCGGGATGGGTTGGCGTTCCGGCACGCCGTACACCGCGCAGCTCGACCCCAGGACGACGACCGGCGCGACCCCACTGACCTCGGTACCACGTTCGAGCATGTTCAGCAGGTTGACCGTGCCTGTCACGTTCACCGAGAAGTACCGCAGCGGGTCACGCTGGGATTCACGTACCCGGGTCAGGGCGGCGAGGTGGCAGACCGCGTCGAACCCGCGGTCGATCCGGGCCGCCGCGAGTTCGCGGACGTCCAGCAGGTCGGCGATGACCGCCTCGACGCCGGGCATGAGCCGTGGGCTCGACTCCTCACTGCGGATGAGCGCGGTCACCTGGTGGCCCGCTATGGCAAGGGTGTCGGTGACGACCCCACCCACGAATCCGGCTGCGCCGGTTACGAGAACACGCACGGTTCAGGAGACGGCCCGCATACGCAGCCCCGGAAGCAGCGTTCCGCGGTGGCGCCATGCGAGCTCCAGACAGGCTGAGGCCGAGGGTGCGAGCGGCTCGTGTTCGATCAGCCGGCGGACGGCCGCCTGGGTGAACGGGATGCCCTCCGACGCCCTGCGGTGCGGGCCGGTGGTCACCACGGATCCTTCGGCGTTCACCGGCACCATCTCGCTGAACAGCGAGTCGAACACGTCGGCGTCCACGACCACAACTGTCAGGATCTCGCCGAAGAGCGTCAGGGCGTCGACACCCATACCGAAACACCACACGCGCACCCGCCCGGCCCGTCGGGCGTTCTCCAGGGACCGGAAGGGCTCACTGTCGTCGTAGTCGATCAGGGATGAACCGCTGCCATCGTGTTCGGCGTTGCCGAGAAGCTCCTCGCTCAACTCTCGCATGATGTTGCGCCAGAGGTCGAAGTCGGTCTCGTGGTGGCCGGGGGAGATCCCCGACGGCTGGAACACGCCGGCCGGCAGGACGTGGTACACGCCACCCGCGGTGGCGACGGAGCCCGCGCTGCGCCGGTGAAGCATGAAGCTGGCGGACGTTCTGTCGTGGCGGATGGTCAGCGTGTTGATGGATGGCAGCGCCACCCGGCGTCCCAGGTCGAACGGGTCACCGATGCGGTGCCGGAAGGGCAGCGCGGGCCAGGACAGCCCGCCGCCGAGCATGGCCGCGGCCGTTTCGTGAGCGACCGACTCACACACGTCCAGGGTGTCGAAGTAGGTGGTGTGACCGAAGGCCAGCCGCGGCCGGCCGTTGTCCGCGGCGCGGGTGGTCTCGAGGAGTCGGAAACTCAGCCGGTTCTCGAAGAGGGTGGGTCGGTCGAGATCGCGCATGGCCCTGGTGTACGTCCCGAACGGTGAACCGTCGCCGGCCAGCGGGCGGACGTGTTCGGTGTCGGTGCCCGCGCCCGAGACGGCCGGCGGGATGACATCCGCTGACCATTCGAGGCCGATGTCGGCGATGTCGACGGGCGCGTCCCACAGCCAGCCCGGCCGGGTCAGTAGGCCGTTGCCGAGGCGGTAGGTCTCGGGATACAGCCGGGCGGCCGCCCGGGCCAGGCTGATCCGATGGTGGTTGAGATGGTCGCGGGTGAGCCGCCAGGTGCGCTGGCTGGCCGCGACCCGCTCGGCGATCGGGCTCACGGGAGCAGTATCCCGGCGGGCTTCCGTCAGGGAGCCCGCGGCCAGCCCCACGTCCTCGGGTGACAGCGACAGCCGCCGGGCGATGTGGCGCAGGGTGGAGATGTCGTGGATCGCGCGCCGGCCGCTTTCGACCTTAGAGACGTAGGACTGGTCGAAGCCGAGCCGTTCGGCGAGCTGCTGTTGCGTGAGGCCGTAGGTCTGCCGATAGGAGCGGAGTAGCAGCCCCATCCCGGCGGGCCGCGATGTCTGGTGTGGTGGCGTCCACAGCCATGGTTGACCAGTCACCCACGGTCCCTTCGTCCAGCTTCGGGGTTACTGGATGTAAGCATAACTAGTCGGGCATCTGATAGCTCATAGCCACAAAAGGGTTGCTTCGGGTAAAGTCGGAAAGTTGCGCCAAGCGAAGCGGACAACACGTTCCGCCAGCCTTGTGGGCCGTTGGAAAAGCCGTGGTCACGGGCTGTCGGGGTAATGATCCGACGCGGGTGCGGGGCGGCGGGACTTTCGAGATCGCGGGTGCGGTACGGATCATCTGTTCACGGCGCCGTCGGCGAGATCGAGAAAGACCACGACGACGATCAGCAGGGCTATCCAGCGAAGGAGGCCGATGCGGCTCCAGACCTCACGGGCGAGGCTTCGTCCGGCGCGACCGCCCAGTACCAGGAGCCCGAACAAGGCTCCGCCGACAACGACAAGAAAAACTCCTGCATTGCTGGGATCCACGCCGACAACGATCCCATGCGGGGATATCCGGGACGATGCGGCGGGGCTCGGTTGTGGACCACGGGTTCGGCGCGATCGCGCAGCTCTTCAAAATCGCTATGTCAGATAGCGCATAACCTAACGTAATGGCCCGTGCGGTCGACACGTGAGCTTGGTCACTTTTTCAGGGTTTCCGGGTCCTGGAGGTCCTGGACGTGCGCATCCGACCCGATCACACCGACCGGCGCAACAACGGCGGATGCAGGGCTGTTGCGGAGCCCCGTCGGTACAGCTCGGCCGGCCGTCCCCCGCCCCGCGGCGCCGCGCGGGCGCCCACCGACACCACGAAACCGGGCGTGGACAGGACCTTGCGGCGGAAGTTGGGAGGATCGAGAGGGGCTCCCCAGGCCGCCTCGTACACCCGGCGCAGCTCGGCCAGGGTGAACGGCTCTTCGCAGAAGGCGGCGGCGAGCGGGGTGTACTCCAGCTTGCTGCGGGCCCGTTCGACTCCGTCGGCGACGATCGTCGGATGGTCGAAGGCGAGGATCGGGCCGTCGGCCGATCCCAGATCCTCCACCGGCCACCAACGTGCGGTTGGCCCGTCACGGTTCGTTTCCGGTGGGGGAGGCAGGTTCGGTAGCAGCGCGAGGTAGGCCACGGCTACGACCCGGGCCCGTGGATCGCGGTCCGGTCGTCCGTAGGTGCGCAGTTGCTCGAGATGGCCGGAGGCGGCGAGCCCTGTCTCCTCGGTCAGTTGCCGGCGGGCCGAGGTGTCGAGGTCCTCATCCACGCGGACAAGGCCACCTGGTAGAGCCCAGTCGTCCTGGAACGGCGGGGAGGCACGTTGCGCGACCAGAACGCAGAGTTGGCCGGCACGCAACGTCAGCAGGACGACATCCACGCTCACCGAGATCGACAGAGGCCCGAACGCCTCCGTCGCGCCCTGGGCCGTTGTCCGTCCTGCCGTTGTCTGCCGCGTCACGCTCTCAGACGTCCCGGCCGCAGCCTGGGATGTCACCTGTGGGGCGTTGTCCGATGCGCCGGGTGTCACGATGTTCCAGTCTGGGCTCCCGTCCCGCGAACCAGAGCGGTGGACGGCGCAGACGACTGCCCCGACGGCTGCCCGGCGGTGATGACCGGCAGGCACGGCCCGCCATAGGCGACGGAACGGGCGTGGGTCGGCAGGCTCGCCAGTGCGGCTTCATGGTGTGACCGAGCCGCGAGCAGGCTTTCGGCGCCGGCCGGGTTCGCGTTCAGGACCCTTCCGCCGCGTACCAGTGGCACGAGCAGCGGGCGGTCCAGGCAGGATTCGCCCCGGCCGGCCGGATGCAGGCCGGTACCGGCTGCGTGATCGGCTGCGTGATCGGCGCTGATGACGTCGGTGGAAGGGGTGCCGGGGGCGTCGACATGGACGGGGCTGACGCCGGTGGCGGAACCGGAGGTGTGGATCGTGACCACGTCCGCGACCGCGACCCCGTTGCGGTCATGGTGGCGCGTCACCTGCTTGCGCCCGCCCTTCGTGCTCTTGCCCACCGAGGCCTTGGCGACCGGCCTGGAGTCCACCTCCACGAGTTTGTAGACGAACCCGGCCGTGGGAGCCCCCGACCCGGTGACGAGCTTCGTGCCGACGCCGTAGCCGTCGATCGGCACTTGCGCGAGCCTGGAGATGAGGTGCTCGTCCAGATCGCCGGTCGCGATGATGCGGGTGTCGGTTGCGCCGAGTGAGTCCAGCTGCGCACGCACGGCCCGGGCCGTCACCGCGAGATCGCCGCTGTCGAGGCGGACGGCACCGAGCCGCGGACCCGCCACCTCGACCGCGGTCGCGATCGCCGCGGGCACGTCGTAGGTGTCGACGAGCAGGGTGGTGTCCACCCCGAGGGTGGCGACCTGGGCCGCGAACGCGGCACGTTCGGACGGGTACAGCAGGGTGAACGCGTGCGCGGCCGTCCCGGTCGTGGGGATGCCCCACCGCCGGCCTGCTTCCAGGCTCGAGGTGGAAGTGAACCCGACCAGGTAGGCGGTCCGTGCCGCGGCCACCGCCGCCTGCTCGTGGGCGCGGCGTGACCCCATGTCGATGCACGGCCGGCCGGCCGCCGCGGCGACCATCCGTGCACCCGCGCCGGCGATCGCGCTGTCATGGTTGAGCACGGACAGCACCAGCGTCTCCAGCAGGACGCACTCGGCGAAGGTCCCTTCGACGACCAGAACCGGGGTGTTGGGCATGAAGGGCTCGCCCTCGGCGAAGCCGTGGATGTCCCCGCTGAACCGGTACCCGGCCAGGTAGTCGGTGGTCGCGTCGTCGATGATGCCGGCCTCGCGCAGAAAGGCGAGTTCGGCCGTTTCGAAGCGGAACGCGGCGAGCGCATCCAGCAGGCGTCCGATCCCGGCGACCACGCCGAACCGGCGCCCGGCCGGCAGCGTCCGGGCGAACACCTCGAAGACCACTTGGCATGATGCGGTACCGGAGCGTAACGCGGCTTGAAGCATGGTCAGCTCGTAGTGGTCGGTGAGCAGGGCCGTCGATGCCGTCGATGCCGGCGCGGGCGGCCGGATGGACGGTGAGGTGGATGTGGCCATCTCGACCTAGGTTAGGGACGTTGGCGGAAAAACGCTCGTAGTCCCCGTCGAGGTGTACCGAATGGTCGCGTACGGTCCGAAACTGTGCGACCTGTACGATCCGGCTGGTCACGGGTGGTTATGGACGGACGCGGCGATGCGGGTGCGCTCGCCGGGATGCTGCCCGCAGGGGCACCACATCGGCTGACCGCGGGGTCGGGAGACGGCCCGCGTCGGGCAGCAGTGCCGTGATCTCCCTGGCCGGAAGCGGCGGACTGATGAACGTTCCCTGGGCGAGATCGCAGCCGAGAACGGCCAGGGCGTTCAACGTCTCGATGTTCTCGACGCCCTCGGCCACCACCCGCAGTCCGAGATCGTGGGCCAGGGTGATCGTCGCTCGCGCGATCGCGGAGCTGGCCCGGTCGTCGACGAGATTGCGGACGAACGACCGGTCGACCTTCACCTCGTGCAGGTCGAACTGCCGGAGCACGTTGAGCGCGCAATAGCCGGTACCGAAGTCGTCCACGGCAAGGTGCGCCCCGAGGTCACGCAGAGCGGCCATACAGCGTCCGATGGCCGCTGATTCCGTGGCCACCGCCCTTTCTGTGATCTCCAGGGTCAGTGCTGACGCCGGTACCCCGGTGGCGAGCAGCAGCTGCGCGATTTCGGTGGCCAGGTCGGTTTCCAGGAGATTACGCGCGAACAGGTTCACGGAAACACCGATCGTGGCGCCGTCCGCATGCCACCGGCCAGCCGCGGACAATGCCTCCCGCAGGACGGTCCGGGTGAAGTCGCCGACGAGTCCGGACTGTTCCACGGCACCGATGAATGTTGTGGGTGTGAGCGGACCGAGAATCGGGTGGTCCCAGCGCGCGAGTGCCTCCACGGCGACGACGCGGCCAGTGGCGAGGTCGATCTGCGGCTGGTAGCGCAGAGTTATGTCGCCGTCGGCGAGTGCACGGTGAAGATCTGCTACCAACGCCATGTGGTCGAGCGTGGAGGAATCCTCGTCAGCCCGGTAACGGCGATAACCGAGATGCCGTCTTTTTGCCTGGTACATGGCGACATCCGCCCGGCGCAGGAGTTCGTCGACGGTCTCGCCGTCCTCGGGGAAGCAGGCAATGCCGACGGAGGCCTCCACCGACAGCAGCATGCCCTCGAAACTCACCGGGCGTGCGAGCGCCCTGGCGAGCGCCGACGCAACGGTTTCGGCGGCTTCGACGGATCGGATGCCGGTCAGTAGCACGGCGAACTCGTCGCCGCCGACCCGAACGACCAGGTCGCCCGCGCGGACGCTGCGCCGCAGCCGGTCGGCGACCCTGCGTAGGAGGCGGTCGCCGGCATCGTGCCCCAGGGTGTCGTTGATGTCCCTGAACCGGTCCAGATCGACAAGTAGCAGCGCGAACCGGGATCCGGCGGCGGTGCCCGTGGCGGTGGTCGTGCCCGTGGCGGTGGCGGCGGTGGCGATCGCCTCCGCGGTGCGTTGCTGGAGCATCCGCCGGTTGCCGAGTTCGGTCAGTGCGTCGTGGAACGCCTGCTCATGGGCTTCCGCGTAGGTGCTGGCATTGGTGACCGCGAGCGCGACCAGGTTCGCGAAGGCGGCGAGGACTGCGTGTTCGTGGTCATTCCAGATCGCCGGCCGGGTGAAGTGCAGACTCAGCACCCCGACCTGCCCGGCGGGTCCGGTCAGGATGGTCGCGACATCGTCTACCCGCCGGTGACGCCCGGTGAGCGACACCGGGTCGACCGGCCCAACAGGGCCGATGGCCAATTCGACACCGTCGGGCCGGAAGATCTCATAGGCGACCTGGACGGCCCTGGCCTCGATGGTCGGTCCGTCCAGAATGGCGAGATCCTTGGCCGCGGCGTTGAGCCGGCGCCAGTGGTCCCGCTGCTGGGCCGAGTCGACGTGCATCCGGTAGACCATCACAAGACCGGCGAGTACTGGTGGGAGCACCACCAGGGTGACCGGGCTCGCGTAGGCGAGCGCGACGGTTCCGCAGCCGACCGCGATGCCACCTGCCGCGATCACGGTACTGATACCCATGGTCTCGCGCAGCGTCCGGCGCAGGGACATTCCCCGGGCCGCGGAGATGACCATTGACACCGACAGGCTCGTCCACAGGCAGACCGCGAGTCCGGCGGGGGCAGCCAGCGCGACAGCGGCGCCCTGGAGATGCCCGGCACGTCCGCCCTGCATCCACAGGACGCCTGCCGCGACAGCCGTGCCGATGGTGGCGCTGGCTCCGTTGAACAGCACCTTCACGGGTGGCCTACGCAGGATGGCGTGCACGGTCGGGACTACGACCGCGCTGATCACAACGAGCTGGGGAGCGGGCAACAGGGCCAGCCCGACGACGACACCGGCCTCGCTGAGGTCGTAGTCGCCGGTATGGTGCCCGGAACGGACGCGTAGCAGGGGGATCGGTCCGACCCCCAGGCAGACGACGCCGAGTGCCGGCCGCCACCACCCGACGGGTTGTGGCGCGTGCAGGACCTGGGTCATACAGATCGCGGTAATGGTCGACGCGGCGGCTATGACCACGATGAGGAGCAGGTGGTACCAGGACGGCATGAACCGTGCGCGTGCGCCGACGGCCATGTGGGCTCCCGTCCTACCTGCTGGCTCCGCCCGGGCCACCGGGGCCGCGCCGCTGCTCGGCGCACCCCGGTGCCTCCGGCCTTCACACTACGGACATCCGTCACTACGCCCTGATCATGTACTACCTGATGGGGCCGAGGCGAGCTGATACCGGCATTTACCGGCGTCGCCCGTCCCTGGGGGCCGGCTCGAATGCCGGACGACCGGGGGCATTCAGCCCCAGCTGACGCCTGCGTTCACGGTGGTGGTCCTTTCTTGTACGCGGAGCCTTGTGGTGGGTGGCTTGTAGGGGGCGCTGACGGCAGGTGGTTTCCGGTGGGTGTCGAGGTGCTTTCAGCCCCAGCTGACGCCTGTATTCACGGCGGCATCTCCTCTCGGGGGTGGGTCGTCCGATGGATTCCTGGAATGCGTTCACACGGGTGGCTGGAACAGGCATGCGAGGGTTCGTGGCGGCTGCGGTGGGGCTTGGTCGCGGTACGGACGCCGGTCCGTCCTTGTCGCTTTCCGTGAGCGAAACCTGGGTTGTCGGATGCCGGTTCCGTTTCTGCGGCCAATGTTTTTTTCGGCGTTGCTGCAACGAACCGTGACCAACAAGGTAGCCAAATCGGGACTGAATACAACTAAATACACCATTTCGGTTACCTGCTGTTACTATATGGGTGTATCTGTCGTGCTCGCAGCCAGGCTTTTGGCGACGTCGGGGCCGTCTCGATGCAACCGGTGGTGGCCGGAGGCGGTCGTCGCTCCGCGCAAGGTGAGGTCTCGGGGGGCCGGATGCCGGCGGATTCGCGCCTGCCCCGCCGCGGTTTGGTTACCTTTCGGTTACGGGCCGACGGGCCGACGGGTCGACCGGGGGCAGTGCCGCGAGGTCACGCCGGTCGGGGACGGCATCCGCGCCCGGTCCGGCACCCGAAATCCGTCAGGAGGGTTGCCCCGGGGGGAAGTCGGCCCGCCGACACGCCACAATGGAGGTCGTGTCACTCACCACTGTCGCGCCCGAAGACATCTCGGATGTTGACGAGACCACCGAAGACGACCGGCTCTGGGTCACGATCGTGTGGAACGACCCCGTCAACCTGATGTCATATGTGACTTATGTCTTTCAAAAATTGTTCGGTTTCAGCCGGAAAAAGGCCGAGGCCCTCATGCTCGATGTGCACCACAAGGGGCGGGCAACGGTCTCCTCCGGTACCAGGGAGGCGATGGAGCGTGACGCTACGCGTCTACATGCTTATGGTCTGTGGGCTACGGTCGCGCAGGACTAGCGCATCCGGTCGATCATGGCTTGGGTGGATGTCGGGATGTCAGGTCCGGGTGGTCCGCCACAAGGCCCCCACCGGCGTCCGGTCGGTGGACTCGTCGGACGTACCCTGAGCCGGCACCAGACAATTCCGATCAATCCTTGCTGACCTCGGGCGGGAGAGCGTGTCCAACGGCTTCAGTCGCACCACGGACGGTATCGAGGTAGTCCTCGGCCCGCTGGAGGCGACGTTGCTGGTCGAGCTGATCGGCCAGATCGAACTGCTCCTGGAACCGCCGCCGGTGGACGACCCCCTGGAGGCGATCGTCGGCCTGCGCGCCGTCGCGCCGCCACCGCCGGACGACCCGGCGGTGGCAAGGCTCCTGCCGGACGCCTACCCGGACGATCCCGACGCCGCGGCCGACTACCGCCGACGTACCTCCGATGACATCCGTGAGGGCAAGCGCGCCGCCGCGCGCCGCGTCCTCGCGACCGTGCCCGCAACCGGCGGCCGGGCGTTACTCGACGACCCCGCCGCCCAGGACTGGCTGATCACCCTCAACGATCTGCGACTGGTGCTCGGCACCCGGCTGGACATCACCGACGACGCCACCGCCGACGCCCTGTACGAGATCGACAGCGATGATCCACGCCGACCCGTGATCGAGGTGTACCTGTTCCTCGGGGATCTGCAGGACCAGCTCGTCCATGCCCTGCTGTGACGCCGTCGGGCCTTGCGCCGCATCAGGCAACATCTGCCCTGCCGCGGCACGCCCGGCCAACATCGCCTGACCCGGCGCTTGCCCGCCATCTCGTCCTGATCGCACCCGTGGCGGATGCCGCTCGTCGTACGGTGGGCCGGTGCTGCGCATCGATCGAACGGTGTACGACGCCATCGTCGCCCACGCCCGGCGAGACCACCCCGACGAGGCGTGCGGCATTGTCGCGGGGCCGGTCGGGTCGGATCGTCCGGAGCGGTTCGTGGCCATGGAGAACTCCGCGCGGTCACCGACCTTCTACGAGTTCGATTCCATGGAGCAACTCAAGGTCTGGAACGAGATGGACGACCGAGACGAGGAGCCGGTGGTGATCTACCATTCGCATACCGCCACCGAGGCGTTCCCGTCCCGGACGGACGTCTCGTATGCCGCGTACCCCGATGCCCACTATGTCCTGGTCTCGACCCGTGACCCCGAGCGGACCGAGTTCCGGTCCTACCGCATCGTCGACGCGGCGGTGACCGAGGAGCCGGTGGAAATCGTCTGACCGCTCGTGGCGTTGGACGGGAGGTCCGGTGCGCTCGAGCCCGTCTGCCGGTGCCCGGGACGTCCCCGTACGGCGGATCTTCCCGTGTGGGTCCGACGGGGCCGGTGGGCTCGGTGGTATTGGATTCGTGGTGGTATCGGATTCGCGGTGGTATCGAACACGCTGTGGCAGCAGAGATGATGATGAGGAGCTTGACCGCCGGCGGCGGTGAAGAACGACACCGGGTAACACCGAGAGGAGCACCATGGCAGTCCAGGTCCGCGTACCGACGATCCTGCGCAGCTACACGGGCGGATCCAAGATCGTCGAAGGCGCAGGCGAGACGCTCGGCGCGCTGTTCATCGACATCGACAGCCGCTTCCCCGGCCTGCGAGGCCGGCTCGTCTCCGGCGAAAGCGGCGGTGAACTGCACCGTTTCGTGAACATCTACGTCAACGACGAGGACGTGCGCTTCCTGGGCGGTCTCGACGCAAAGCTCACCGACGGTGACAATGTCACTATCCTGCCCGCCGTCGCCGGCGGCTCCGCCATCATGCC
This sequence comes from Frankia sp. Cppng1_Ct_nod, assembly GCF_920656135.1. Lineage (NCBI taxonomy): Bacteria > Bacillati > Actinomycetota > Actinomycetes > Frankiales > Frankiaceae > Frankia > Frankia sp. Cppng1_Ct_nod. The sequence goes on from NZ_CAKKTK010000037.1 coordinate 24,937, forward strand.
GGCGACTTTGGGCGTGGGTACTATCCTGCCCGCCGTCGCCGGCGGCTCCGCCATCATGCCGGCGGAGGCGTGCCGCTGCGGGGCACAGGGGATTCTCGCCGAGCCCACCCGTCACTGACAGGCAGACAGGTCAGAAGAGCTCATGCGTTTCGACTCCCTGATGGACTCGGTCGGCCGTACCCCGATGGTGGGCCTGCCGAGACTTTCCCCGTCGCCGGACGTCCGGCTGTGGGCCAAGCTGGAACAGGACAACCCCACCGGCTCGATCAAGGACCGCGCCGCTCTGTGGATGATTGCCGACGGGGAGAAACGAGGCGTCCTGACCGCGGGCGCGACCGTCCTCGAACCGACGTCGGGGAACACCGGCATCTCGCTGGCCATGGTCTGCCGGCAGCGTGGCTATCGGCTGATCTGTGTGATGCCGGAGAACACCTCCACCGAACGGCGGCAGCTGCTCACCATGTGGGGGGCCGAGATAGTGTTCTCGCCCGCGGCCGGCGGCTCCAACGAGGCTGTGGCGGTGGCCAAACGGTTGGCTACCGAACACCCCGAGTGGGTGATGCTCTATCAGTACGGTAACCCGGCGAATGCACAGGCGCACTACGAAACAACCGGGCCGGAGATCCTCGAGGATCTGCCGTCCATCACCCACTTCGTCGCCGGGCTGGGTACCACCGGAACGCTGATGGGTACGGGGCGTTACCTGGGCGAGCGGGTTGCGGGTATCCGGATCGTCGCCGCGGAGCCCCGATACGGCGAGATCGTGTACGGCCTGCGCAACATCGACGAAGGATTCATCCCCGAGCTCTATGACGGGAGCGTGCTCACCACCCGTATCTCGGTCGGGCCGAAGGAGTCGCTTCGGCGGACCCGGCAGTTGGTCGAGGAGGAGGGGATCTTTGCCGGGATCTCCACCGGCTGTATCCTGCATGCGGCTTTGATCGAGGCTGACAAGTGCGTCCGTGCCGGACAGCGGGCTGACATCGCCCTCATCGTCTGTGACGGCGGGTGGAAGTACCTGTCCACCGGCGCCTACGCGGGGACCCTGGAAGAGGCCGAGGCGGCGCTGGAGGGCCAGCTCTGGGCGTGAGCCGAAGGGATCCATTCGGGGCTTTAGGCCGTTCATCGACCCTGTGGCGATGGTCACGATTTCCCTGGCGCGGTCCGGGATGCCTACGTAGCCGGGGGGTGTCCAAAATTCGACACCGGTTTCGTGACCACTGCCACAGGATGGGAACCGGATTTCGGGCTTAGTCTGATCGCTCATGAGCGGCGTGCCCACGGGGGTATTCGACAGCGGAGCCGGCGGTCCTATCGCCGAGTGCGAGATCCGCGATCAGCTTCCGCGTGAATCCCTCTGCCACAGCGGTGACACGCAGCGCACTCCCGTCGGCGCCCCGGTCGAGATCGGCCCGCGGGGTACCTGGGAGCACCCTGGCACTTCGGTGACCACCGAGGCGATCCCTCTGGTTACCCGTTGGGCCGTGCCGGTGACCCGAAACGACCGGGTCGGTGCGGCCGGTATGGTTGCGGCCGTCTCGGATGACGTCTGCGATGAAGCCTTTTCTGTCGGGCCGGAGGCTCGGCAAACCGGCCATATCCGCCCTGCCTTCATCCGTTACGTCCAACGTGACAACACCGGTGGCCGCCAGCTGCTTGAATTACCCGGGGTGTATCTGGCGCCATTTCAGAAAGCCGATGTGGACACATTGACAGCGGGTCGTAACCGGCATCTTTCGTTGGCCGGCGTCATCGGCTTTTTCAGGGGAGAGGGCGTCACATTGGTGAGTAGCGCAGAAAGAGTAGAAAGAACCGTGGGGGATGGCCGCGGGCCGTTCACCCGGCACGACCTGTTCCGTGATCTGGATCTGCTTCCACCGGTCCGCGGGTTTCCGACGGACGGTGATCCGGATGTGTTTCGCCGTCTTGGCGGGCGCCGGCCCACAACCACGGCCGTCTCAGCAGTCTCAGCCGTTTCGGCAGGTGGGGCGGACGCGTCCGTGCCATCAAGGTCCTCGTCGCTGCCGGCGTCGTCGTCGACAGCATCATCGCTGACAGCATTGGCGGTAGCCCGATGAAACTCACCATCCTGGGTTGTTCGGGTACCTATCCCGGGCCCCGATCGGCGTGTTCGTCCTACCTGGTCGAATCGGACGGCTTCCGGCTCGTGCTGGACGCCGGGAACGGCTCTATGGGCGAGTTGCAGCGGCACTGCGACCTGCGGGACGTGGACGCCGTCCTCGTCTCCCACCTGCACGGTGACCACTGCCTCGATCTCGTGGTGAGCGCCTACGCCCGGCGGTACCACCCGGAAGGCATGCCTCCGAAACTTCCCGTCTACGGGCCCATCAACACCCAGGAACGTCTGTGTGCCGCGTTCGAGCGCTGGCCCGAGGACTCCCTGGCTGATATCTACGACTTCCAGACGATCAGTCCTGGACGGTTGAACGTGGGTCCTTTCCAGATCGATCTGGAAAGGGTCGCGCACCCGGTCGAGGCCTTCGGTATGCGGTTGACCGCGGATGGGCGTTCCCTGACCTACTCCGGTGACACCAGCGCCTGCGACGAGCTGGTTCAGCTTGCTCGGGATTCGGATCTGTTCCTGTGCGAGGCCGCTTTCATGGATGTCCCGGACAACCCGCCTGGCATTCACCTGTCGGGGCGTGAGGCAGGTGAGCACGCCGCCAAGGCCGGGGTGGGCCGTCTGGTGCTCACCCATCTCGTGCCCTGGGGTAATACGGAACGCAGTCACGAGGAGGCGGCAGGTGCCTTTGACGGTCCGTTGACCGTCGCCGAAACAGGGGCTGTCTACGAGCTGTAAGGGCGTTTCCGGGGCTGGGCAGGCCGAGTTCCGCCGGTCGGCCTGGGACGAACGTCGCCGGACAGTGTTCTGTCGGGCGCGGCCGTCCCGGGCCGACCGTGTTGCTGCGGGCTGCGGGCTGCGGGCTGCGGGCTGCGGGCTGCGGGCTGCGGGGCCGGCCTGGTGCGGTGGGCAGTGGTCCGTGACGGTGACGCCGACCGGTAGGGTCCGACGTCGTGACGCGTTCCGACGGCAGGACATCCGGTGAACTCCGCCCAGTAGTGATTTCCCGTGGCTGGCAGGACCATGCGGAGGGTTCGGCTCTGATCGAGTTCGGGCGAACCCGGGTGTTGTGCGCAGCCTCGGTCACCGAAGGTGTCCCGCGCTGGCGCAAGGGCAGCGGGCTCGGCTGGGTGACCGCCGAGTACGCGATGCTGCCGCGGGCGACGAACACCCGCAACGACCGCGAGTCCGTACGCGGTCGGATCGGTGGCCGCACCCACGAGATCTCCCGGTTGATCGGCCGCAGCCTCCGCACCTGTGTCGATCTGAAGATCCTCGGTGAGAACACGATCGCGATCGACTGTGATGTTCTCGTGGCCGACGGTGGTACCCGGACAGCCTCGATCACCGGCGCCTGCGTGGCGTTGTCGGATGCATGTGCCTGGCTGGGCCGTCCGGGCGCGATGATCCGCAGCGTGGCCGCGGTGAGCGTCGGGGTGGTCGGCGGCCAGGCGGTGCTGGATCTGGCCTACGAGGAGGACGCGGGTGCCGACACCGACATGAACGTGGTCTGTACCGGTGACGGTGACTTCGTCGAGGTACAGGGAACGGCCGAGGGCGTGCCGTTCGACCGGGCCATGCTGGACCAGCTGCTCGATCTGGCCGTCCGCGGGTGCGCGCAGCTCACCGACATCCAGGGGGCGGCGCTCGGCGGGCCGCGTCCGGTTCCCTCGGGCGGGCCGCGCCAGGCGTCCCGCTCGTCCTCCCGATGATCTTCGGTGCTGGTGCGCCGCTCTGGCTGGTGCTGGCGAGCCGTAACGAGGCCAAGCTTGTCGAGTTGCGTCGGATCCTCGCGGCCGCGGGACTCGCCGTTGATCTCGTGTCGTTGCCACCGGGCCCGGATGTACCCGAGACCGGGGCCACCTTCGCCGAGAACGCCCTGATCAAGGCGCGGGATGCGGTGGCGGTGACCGGTCTGCCCGCGGTGGCGGACGATTCGGGTCTGACTGTCGACGCGCTGAACGGCATGCCCGGGGTACTTTCGGCGCGATGGTCCGGAGCGCGTCCGCAGGCCTCTCGGGTGGAGCGGGACGTCGCCAACAACACCCTCATGCTCGCCCAGCTGGCCGACGTGCCCGACGAGCGCCGTGGTGCGGCCTTTGTCTGCGCCGCCGCCGTGGTGACGCCGGACGGCACTGAATGGGTCGTGCACGGGGAGATGCGCGGGCGGCTGGTGCGGGCACCTCGCGGGGATGGTGGCTTCGGCTACGACCCGCTGTTCCTGCCGGACGGATACGACCGGACCAGCGCCGAGCTCACGGCCGCGGAGAAGGACGCGATCAGCCATCGGGGGCGGGCTTTCGGGGAGCTCGCGGGCGTCCTGCGCGGGCCGGGAGCAGCCTGACCGCGTCTTCTGGCCGTATCCGCTTATCGGGGGCTCTTACATCCTGATGTTTCAGGATGTGTTCGGATGTGCCCGAAGTGTTCGGTGGGAGGCCTGCGGGCCGAGTATCTGGATACTTTCCGTGAGTGGGCCACCGACGCTCGGCGGGCAGTGCCGAAATCCGGCAAAAGGCCTGGCTATGGACCACATCAAACCGGGTACATGGATGCCAATCGCCGTGTAAGCTAGAACGACCTGTAGTCGATCAGTGACTATTTGCTATCGGCAAGGTAGGTTAAGGACGCGACTGAGGTGTCCGGGTCGTTCCCATCCGTCCCCGACTCGTGACACCCCAGTCGCGTCCTCGATCACTCTGGGTGGTGGCCGAACCGACCGGGGCGCGCACTGTCCGCGCCAGAACGCGGTGGCCGTTCCCGTGTGACCCACGACTCGCCACACGGCACGGAGCGAGGATCGCTGACTAGGCTCAGAGATTGTGTCTGCCGGGGAAGAAGTCGCGGTGCGTCATCCCGAGCGCGGCCGCGGCGACGCCCCTGGCGCCGGGGCGTAGGGACGGCGTCGATGGCTGCTGTGTACCTGGTCCGCCACGGCCAGGCATCCTTCGGTAAGCCGGACTACGACCGGTTGTCCGACCGTGGGCACCGACAGTCCCGGCTCATCGGGGTGATGCTGCGCCAGCGTGGCGTGGTCTTCGACAAAGTGTGCACCGGGGCGATGCGGCGCCATCGGGAGACCGCCACCGATGCCCTGGCCGGATGGGCGGCCGGTGCCACGCGTGCGACGGGAACCGGGCGGGCACCCGAATGCGACGAGCGCTGGAACGAGTACAACACCGAGGACGTCATCGCCTGCCATGCCCCACCCGCACCGGAAGGCACCCTGCTCCAGCCGACTCCGCGTGTGTTCCAGGCACTGCTGGACGCTGCTCTGACGAGCTGGATCGAGGCGGGGGACGCCAGCGGATGCGCGGAGACCTGGCCGGTGTTCGCAGCCCGCGTCCGCGCGGGTCTGGAGCATGTGCTGGCCGGTATGGGCAGCGGTCGTACCGCGCTGGTGTTCACGTCGGCCGGCCCGATCACGGCCGTGTGCGCGTCCCTGCTCGGGCTGCCGCCAACCGGGTTCCAGGCGCTGAACCGGGTGATGGTCAACGCCAGCGTGACGAAGGTCGTCGCCGGTCGGGGTGGCATCAGTCTGGTATCGATCAACGAACATGCTCACCTCGAAGGCGGCGAGAGCGACCTGGTGACCTACCGGTAGGGCCGAACGCCCGCCCGGTCGCACCGTCACGCCAGGCTCGGCCCCCGCGACCGGAGCGCCGTCATCCGGACGGAGGAGGTCATTCGAGCCAGAGGACCCGCAGGACGGTGATGGTGAGCCACCGTTCCTCGACCGTGTAGAGCATCACGCCGAACGGGCTCATCGACGCCGACCACTGGTCTTCGCGTTTGCTGTATGTTCCGTGCCGCTGTGGGTCGGCGGTCAGGACGTCGAGCAGGAGATGCAGCTCTCGGCGGGCTACGCCCGGCAGGACGTCACGCTGTTCTTCGGCGTAGGTCACCCATCGCACCGTGTACCGGGCCATCGGTGTCCTCCGGGTGCGTGTGCGGGTAGCTGGTCGTGCGACCGAACACCGTGTGGTCGCCAGCCGCTGCCCGACGCCGGTCCGCGTCGATCCCTTCCTGGATCTCCGGATTCGCGCACAGTACCGCCATCGGCCACCACCGTTCGACCACGTCCTGGACCGCGTCCAGATCGAAACGGTCGTCGGCGTGGGCCAGGGCCGCTCGAAACTCCGCCTCGAACTCGGCCCGGCGTTCCGCATCCAGGGCGGCGTGGACAGCCGGCCCCGTCTTGTCCACCCGGATCCGCACCCCGTACAGCGGGGTCGTCACGTCCGCGTCAGCCATGGCTCCATTGTCGCGGCCTGCTCGCCGACATCGCAGTCGGGGCATGCCGACGCCGTGGCCCGACGGCTGTCCGTACTGACGATACGGATGGACGGTGACGCTCAGTCGTGACCAGTTGGAGACGGCGCGAAGCCGGGCATTGCTACTCCATGCTCCTTCGCGGAGGTCACGCCATATCATGAATACATCATTTCAGGGTGAAGATATCCAGGTCTACAGGTTACGGCAGTGCTAACCGGTGATTATGCATCAGCCAAGGGATTGCGGGCGCGATCTTGTTGGCAATCAGGCCGGACGCTCAATCAACGTTTCCAATAAAGCGATTGAATGCGATCGAAAAATCTTGACATCGGGTGTTCCCGCGAACAAATATGACACGTGTCCTTCGCGGGTCCCGGCGTGCAAACGACGGGACGATCCTCGCGGCCAGTACCAGGCACCACCAGCTCTTCTCACCGAACGGAGTTGCAAGTGGGCCTCGCCGGCACTCGGCACACCACCTCCACCGCCGTGCAGAACGCCGCCGTGCAGGACATCACCGGGGTACAACAAGCCGTCATCGACGCCTTTGCTCCCGGGTGGCGGCACGACCCGTACCGAAGCTACGAAGTGCTGCGTGACGCCGGTCCGTTCGTTCCGGGACCGCCTGGTACCCGCTCGGTACCCCGCTACACCGAATGCGACGCCATACTGCCGAATCCGGCCTGGAGCCATACCGAGGAGTCCGAGCTGCTCCATCCGAACAGCGAGGTGGAACTGCCGGGATCATTCCTCTGGATGGAGCCGCCGGACCACACTCGGCTGCGAGGGCTGGTGAGCAAGGTGTTGGTTTCAGTCTCGGTCCGCACTACTGCCTGGGAGCGCCCCTGGCCCGGATGGAGGCGGAAACGGCGATCCGTACGCTTCTCCAGCGGGCCCCCGCACTGACCTCGGCCACCGACACCCTCACCTACCTCCCCAGCCTCATCCACCGAGGGATGACGTCCTTCCGTTCAACCTTTCCTGACCGGGCTCACCTCGGGCATCCAGGGACGGAAGCGGTCCCGCTCCAGTACCGGTCCCGCTCCAGTACCGGTCCCGCTCCAGTACCGGTCCCGCTCCAGTACCGGTCCCGCTCCAGTACGGTGCCGGGATGAACCTGGACGCGGGTGAGGCGCGCGGTCGGTTTGCCGCGGCGAGGGTCGCCCGGCTGGCCACGGTGGACGCGGACGGCCGGCCGCACCTGGTGCCCGTGACGTTTGCGTCGCATGACGACGTGATTGTTACCGCCGTCGATCATAAACCCAAACGGTCGACGGCCCTGAAACGGCTGACGAACATTACCGCTGATCCACGGGTGAGCCTGATTGTCGACCATTATGCCGAGGACTGGAATACGCTGTGGTGGGCCCGTGCCGACGGCATCGCCCATATTGTCGAGGGTGGTCCGACCTGGCGGGAGGCGATTGACCGGCTGGTGGCAAAATATGCCCGGTACCGGGAAAGTCCCCCCGGCGGTCCGGTCATCCTGGTGGACGTCCATCGCTGGTCCGGCTGGTCCTACAGCGACGGACAGTAAATGCCGACAGTTGTTTGCCGGATGGCGAGATCGTGATTTCTTGGTGTCATTCGGTGGGTTTCTGGTTCATGTGCCCGGCTGCCCACGCCCGGATCCGTTGAACAACGGCCGGGTGGGCATCGGTTGTTTCGACCCGGTCGAACAGAATTGCCGGGTCGACGAGTCGTTCCTGTACGAGCGCGTCGGCGAATGCGAAGTCCTTCGGTCGTCCGGCGATCAGCTTGGACACTACACAGTCATGTGGATCGAGACAGTAACCTCGTCCAGGCGCGGTGCTTGCCGTCTCGATGACGATGACCCGATCCCGCCATCCCTTGGGTAAGACGGCCGTCGAGACGCTGACCCCCTGTGCGTAGTAGCCGAATGTCTCGTGGAACGGTGAAAGCTCGCCGATCGCGCCGTCAACCAGGTCGGCTTTGGCGTCGTCGACATCGTCGAAGAACGCGATGTCGACTTCCATCGAGGCTGTCGCCTCTACTGGTAGCCGGTCCTCGGAAATCGCGGCCAGGACCGACTGGCTTCCTATGACGAGGATCTCCGGATCCTGCGCGATCGTCGACGCCGCCCGCAGGACGTGTTCGAGCTGCTCGCGTTTCACGCGACGTGGTCCTTCCGCCACCATGCGCGGAAAGCCGCTAGTGCGGCCAGCCGGTCCCGCTCGGGAAGTACACCCGCGAACGGCGAGTTCTGCCTGAGTTCGACGGCCTGTTGAGACCGGGATGTCAACACGTCCAGGACCGTATCGACCCCCGCGTCGAGCACATCCTGCCACTGCGTGAGCCACCGGGCGGTCATCCCGGTCGGATGAACCTGCCGTAGCCGGTCGAGATTGGACCGCGCCCTGGTCATCGTCCCTCCGGGGTCCAGCACCAGCCGACCTGCCACCGCGTGATGCAGCCACAGCGCCCGAGCGGCCTCACGGGTGAGTGCCCGGCCGGCGAACGCGTCGACATCCTTGCGGTGGAGTCTGCGGTGGGTGCCGACCGTCTCGAAGGGCAGCAGCCCTTGCCGGCACAGGTCGACCACGTGCTGGCGGGAGGTTCCCAGCAGCGCGGCTGCCTGGCCGGTCGTGAGCCGGTCCGGACCGGTGGCGTCAACGGTCATGAATCACATGATCCGTAATAAACCCAAAAAACACAAGAGCTCTGCTCGGTTACCTAGCCTGGGGTCAGTGGGAGCGGCTCGTCGTCCGGGATGCGGTGGATGCCCGGGACGTGGGGGTCGAGCTCGCCCGGTTCGAACCGGCACAGTTTGACGGCCCACCAGAAGCGGCCGGCCGGGTTGCCGTGCAGCTTGTAACGGCCGTCGGGCAGAAACGCCGCCCAGCCGTCCTCCGGCAGGGCCACGAGCACGGCGAGCCACCCGCCGCCCGCCGCGTTCCAGAGCCGGATCGTGCCGTCGTCACCGACGGTGGCGACGCGGGTGCTGTCGGGGGAGAAGGCCACCGACCGCACCGGCCCGCTGTGACCGGTGCGCCGGGTGTGTCCGTCGCCGCCCACCGCCCAGACCTGAAGTGTGCCGTCGTCACCGCCGCTGGCGATGCGGGTGCCGTCCGGGGAGAAGGCCACCGACCACACCGGCCCGCCGTGGCGGGTGCCGCGACGGAAGGGGAGATTATCTTCGGTTCCGTCGGCGTTCCAGAGCCGTACCGTGCCGTCGTTGCCGCCGGTGGCGATGCGGGTGCCGTCCGGGGAGAAGGCCACCGACAGCACCGGTCCCTTGTGGCCGCGGAGTGTCTGGGGACGACGTCTCATCCCGCGCAGCGGCCAGATCCGTACTGTCGAGTCGCCGCTGGCACTGGCGAGCCGGGCGCCGTCGGGGGAGAACGCCAGCGACCACACCGGCCCGTTGTGGTCGGTGAGGCGGGCCTGGGCCATTCCCGCCACCGCCCAGAGTCGTACCCTGCCGCCGTTGTCCCCGCTGGCGACGCGGGTGCCGTCGGGGGAGAACGCCACCGCCAGCGCCGGCCCGCTGTGCTCGGTCAGGCGAGTCCGCTGTTCTCCGCTTGCGGCGTCCCAGAGTATGACCGTGGCGTCGTCGCTTGCGGTGGCGAGGCGGGTACCGTCAGGGGAGAAGGCTGCGGACCGTACCCGGTTGGTATGGCCGGTGAGCTGGTGCCGTCCGGTGCCGATGGTGGTGTTCCAGATCCGTACCGCTCTCCCGGCGGCGATGATCCGGGTGCCGTCGGGAGAGAACGCCACCGACCGGACCCGGTCGTTGTGCACGGTGCGGAGCGCCTGTTCGGTTCCGGTGGTGGTGTCCCAGATGTGGACGGTGCCGTCGGTTCCGGCGGTGGCGAGATGGGTGCCGTCGGGGGAGTAGGCCAGCGACTGCACGGGTCCGTCATGGCCGGCGCGGAGCGCCTGCCTGGTGCCGGTGGCGGCGTCCCAGATGTGGACGGTGCCGTCATCGCTGCCGGTGGCGAGGTGGGTGCCGTCGGGGGAGTAGGCCAGCGACTGCACGGGTCCGTCATGGCCGGTGCGGAGCGCCTGTTCGGTTCCGGTGGTGGTGTCCCAGACGCGGGCGCCGTCGGTTCCGATGGTGACGAGGTGGGTGCCGTCGGGGGTGTAGGCCACCTGCCAGACCCACCCGGAGTGGCGAGCGAGGAGTGCCTGTCCGGTGCCGGTGGTGGTGTCCCAGATGCGGACGGCACCGTTGTCGCTGCTGGTGGCGAGGTGGGTGCCGTCCAGGGAGAAGGCCACCGACCGCACTTTCCCGGTCTGGCCGGCCAGAAACGCCTGTCCGGTGCCGGTGGTGGTGTCCCAGATGCGGACGGTGCCGTCGTCGCTGCCGGTGGCGATGCGGGTGCCGTCGGGGGAGAACGCCAGCGACCATACCTGCCCGGTGTGGCCGGTCAGGACACGGCGGGCCTGCCCGCTCGGCCGGTCGGCGAGGATGACCGCGTTGCCGGAACTGTAGGCGAGAAGGTCGCTGTCGGTCGGGCTGAAGGCGACGCTCCTGACCGGTCCCGCGGCCAGCGCGAAGGTGAGAACCGCCCGGTCACGGCCGATGACCGACGCTTCGGCGAGTTCCGGGCCGCCGCGGGTGTCCGGGTCGACAAGGCAGTTGATCAATGTGGCGCGGCGCCAGTCGCCGCCGTCGAGGGCCGCGCCCGTCAGGTCGCAGCCGATCAGCCTGGTGTCGATGAGCCGGGCGGCGGTCAGGTCCGCGCCGGTGAGCCGGGTGTCGGTCAGGACGGCACGGTCGAGCCGGGCGCCGGTGAGGTCCGCGCCGGTGAGGTCCGTGTCTGTGATGCGGGTGTCGGTGAGATCGGCTCCGGTGAGGTCGGCGCGCACCAGGCTGCGTCCCGACAGGTCCTGACCAGCCAGGTTCGCCCCGGCGAGGCGGGCGGCGACGATGAGCTCGGCGCCGAGATGACGGGCGATCGCCAGGGCGTTGGTCTGGGCGGCCTGGGACGTGTCCGTGCCGGCGGTAACTATCCGCGCCCATCTGATAGCGACATCGTTGCCGGCGAGGGTGCAGAAGAAGTCGACCATGAGCGGCGACATCGCCCGGTTTTCCAACGCTCCCGGCCGGGCCGGGTCCGTGCCCGTCTCGCCGGATACGTAGCCGGATGTGTCGACGGACGGGGGTCCGGTGAGCTGCCCGGCCGCGTGCTGGGCGACCAGGAACTCGGTGACCGAGGAGTGGATGAACGTGAAGCCGCCGTCGTCGGCGCGGACGAGAAGGCTGCCGGAGCCGACCAGGTGCGCGGCCTGGTCCTCGTCAAGCCCGTGGTCGGCAAGAGTGGTCAGAGTCGAGCTGGTGGTCGCGGTCAGTTCGCTGAGGCTGATCAGTCGTTCGGTGCTGCCCCACAGCCGTAGCGCCAGGGCGGTGACTGCCGCCCAGCGCTGGGCGGCGGTCAGGGTGGGCGCGGCGCCGGCCGGCTGGGTGCGGTTCTCCTCGAAGTCCAGCCACTTGGACAGCAGTTCCTTGTACAGGTCGGCGGAACCGATGCTGCCCTCGCGGGCCTGGACGTCGCGGAGCCGTTCCTCGTCCAGTTCGGCGATGAAACCCAGCATGCGAGGGTTCCGGGCCAGCCCGAGAAGATCACGGATGTCACGGATGAGGGCCAGCCGGGCCGCGGCGGCCCGTTCGGCGGTTACCCATGCCCGCTTGCAGGCTGCCCGCGGCTGGTCGCCGTCACCGACGGTGGTGGGCCGGCGGTCGAACAGGTTGACGAGAAACGCGTGGATCTGGCCGTCGGTGAAGTCCTCCAGCTGGGCGAGTCTGCTCGCGGCCACCCGCTCCACGTTCCGGCCGAGGGCGGTACGGACCTGGTCGTCGTTCAGGAAATGCTGGCTGCGGCTACTCACCACGATCTTGGCGTTGCCGTCCACGGCGGACAGCAGCGTGTGCAGATGATCGGCGGCCCGTTCGTAGCTGACCCGCAACGCCAACTCGTCGAAACCGTCGAACAGCAGCACCACCCGGCCGGACCGCAGCAGGTAGCCGAACTTCGCCCGGTCGAAGGTTTCCTCGCCGGTGGCCATGAAATGCGCGGCGACGAGCTCGTCCACACTGTGCGCCTTTCCAGTGCGCGAAGCTCGACGAGCATCGGGATCAGGTGCGGCAGCCGGGACGGCAGCTGGCGGGCCAGCTCGTGCAGCAGGAACGTCTTCCCACGGCCGAAATCGGCGAGCAGCAGGACGATACCGTGGCCCGTCCACGGCCAGCCAGCTCGCGACCTCGCCGAGCGCGTCCTCGGTCGGCGGTGCGGCCGGCTGGTCCAACCGGGTCAGGCGCTGCGGCACATATAGGGCCGGCGGGTACAGCGGGTCCGCCTCCAGGCGGGCCGTCTGCCGGGCCAGGTAGCCGCGAAGGTCCAGCAGGCCCTGGTATTCGACGAAACTGACCAGCCGCACCCCGCGGCGCAGTGCGGCCCGCGCCAGATCGTCGTCCGCCCGCGGCCCGCCGTAGACGAGGTCGGAGACCAGATGCTGGTCACCCGCGGCGTAGTGAGCGTGCACCCGCCCGGCGAACTCCTCCACCGCGGCCAGGTCGGCGCCATGTTCGTACACCCCGACCGGTCGCTGTTCCACCAGCGTGCCGGGCCGGGCCACCGCCACCCGCAGATAGGTCGGTGTGCCGGCGGTGCCATTGGTGGGGGTGACGGTCGCGTCCTTGTTCCGCAGCCGGGCCACCTCGATCACCCGGGTGAGGAAGGTGTCCGGACGCGCGAAGATCTCGCCCGTGTCGTCGGGGTGTCGCCGGAACGGCATCCGCTCCGCGGCATCGTGGTCGTCGTCCTCAGGCAGACCGGCTGGGGGTCGGAAGGGGGGATCGCGCCACCGGCAGGGCCGCGCCCGTGTTGGGCCAGGACCGGCTGATCCGCGTAATCCGCATGATCCCCGCGTCCGGTTCGTTCCCGTCATCTGCCGACCCGCGCGGGGCGCCCGACGCCTGTGTATGGCGGGACAGGCCGGCTGCGTCGATCCGCAGCAGCTGGGAGGCCCCACGGGTGGCCAGGACGGGCACGTCCACCTCGCCCAGCGTCGTGACCCCGTCATTCGAGTTACCGGCCGGGTTGCCGCCGTGCAGCAGCAGGTTCACATCTGGGCCGACTATCGTGGTGAACCCGTCCGCGTCCCGCAGGAGTTCATCCTGGTTGGCGCTGTCGTCGCACCTGGATGGCCGGGCCGGGTTGTGATGGATGGCGCCGATACGCAGCCAGCCACGCTGGGCATACTCCCGCAGCCGCTCGGCGAACCAGCCGCATTGGTTCTCGCCGAGCAGCCCGTACCGGTCCTGCGGGCGGTGGCTGACCGCCATGGTCGAGTTCAGTCCCGCGACGACGACCTTCAGATCGTCCATCGTGAACAGGGACCATTCCCGGCCCACGACAAAGGAGTGCTCGATCGCGCTGTCACCGTAGAATTCGCCCAGCATCCGCAGGAAAGGACGCCATTTCGGAAAGTACGGCGCGACCGGGTTTCTCTCCTCTGCCTCGCAGGTGAGGAAATATGCCTGGCAGGCGGAATGGTTCACGTCCCGGTCGCCGGGGACGATCGCCACCCGCTGCCGGGGCAGCCCAAGCCCATCGGCAAGATCTGAAAGGAACGTCGCGGCCTGGTCGAACTCGCTGGGCCGGCCGTGCTCGGTGAGATCGCCGGTGACCACCAGTAGGTCGGGGGTGAGCCCCGCACGGCGGGTCTGCTCGGCTATGCGGTCGAGCAGGCCGGCGCCGTTGCCTGGGTCGGTGGTGTTGAAACGCAGGTCCGACAGGTGGAGCACGACCACCGCGGTGCGTGCACCGACCGGACCCACCGACGCCTGGTTCCCACCAGCCCCGGGGAAGTCCGGCGGCAGCGACGAACGAGGAGCGACCGGAGCCTGAGCGTTCGGGAAAGGCGGTTCGTCGACGGGTTTCGCCCTTCCCTTCAACGTTTCCTCGAGTTTTTTCAACAGCACTGCACGGGCCGCGTCCGCTGCCAGGTTGAACAGGTCGAAGGACACGACCGCGCCGAGCAGGCCCGGGCGGGGGCAGTCCTCGACGCGGATGGGGATCAGTTTCCGGTCGGTGCCACGCGGATCATCCAGCCATGCCGCTTCCCACTCGGCCGCGCCGTAGACCGACCTCAGGTAGGCGTTCGAGAGAACCGCGATCGTGCGATCCGCGTGTTGGACGCCGTCCTGCATCACCGCTGACCAGTGCGATCCGGCGACCATGTCCCACGCCTGCAGCAGTACCCGGTCACCGGCGGCTTCCAGCTGCCAGGCGATCCACTCCGCCCAGGCCAGATCCGCCTGGGTATAGGAGACGAAGAAATCCCAGCCGTCCGCTGCGGACCCGTCCGCCGCGTTCTCGCGTTGCCCAGCCCCCATACCCACACAGCCTGCCAGACCCTATGTGCAGCGTGTCGGTAGGCCGCGGCGCGGTTCACGACGTCCTGTTATACGTCAGGTGGCTCGGTCGACGATGAGAGCCGGCTCTACATTAGTCAGCCATGAGGAACGGGCCGGCAGCGGCTGACGAAGATGACGCCGTGGTGACCAACGGCCTCGCGGCGGATGGCGGGCAAGGCGGCGCGCAGGACAACGTCACCATGCGGTTGACCGAGCACGAGGCGCAGGCCAACCTGCTCGCCGTTCTGCAGCTGTGCGCCGCGGGCAAGTTGCGGTGCAGCGAAAAGACACAGCGTCCCGGTGCCGCGACCGTCGGCGTTGTCGCATCCGCTCTCCTACAGGGAGACTTCTACCGCGAAGAACCCATCGCGGCTTTCGCGTGGCCGCTTCTCCTGCAGGCAGGCGCACTGGCGGAGCTTGCCGGTGGCCGCCTGCAGCTGACAGCGCGTGGCCGCACCGCGCTGACCAGGCCGGCGGCTGACACGATCCGCCAGCTCTGGCAGCGCTGGGTCAGCCACGCGGTCATTGACGAGATGAGCAGGATCGAAGAGATCAAGGGTCAGCGGTCGGCCCGAGCCCTGACCGCGGCCAAGCCGCGGCGACAGACCGTCGCGCAGGCTCTGGCCGGGTGCAAGCGGGACGAGTGGATTTCCGTTGACGCACTCTTCGCCAGGATGCAGCGCCAGGGCCTGCATCCCTCGGTGGCCCGGGATCCCTGGAAGCTGTACATCGCCGATCCGCAGTACGGAAGCCTGGGTTACGAAGGTTACAGCGAATGGCCGATCCTCGAGGGCAGATACACCCTCTGCATACTGTTCGAATATGCCGGGACGCTCGGTCTGTTCGATGTAGAGTACGATGATCCCGCCGGTGCCCGCGATGACTACTTCGACAACTGGGGCACGGACGACCTTGAATGGCTCAGCCGCTACGACGGTCTTCGGGCCGTCCGGTTGAACGCTCTCGGCGCATATGTTTTCGGCCTGAATCAGAACTACGAAGCCACCGTGGACGACAGTTCCACGGGCAGGGTACTCAAGGTGCTTCCGAACCTTGATATTGTGATTACCGAGGAGGTTCGGCCGGCCGACCAGCTTCTGCTGGACGCATTTGTGGAGCGAAGCTCCGACCGGGTCTGGTCACTCGGCGTCGAGAAACTCCTGGCCGCGATCGACGCGGGCCGCCGGCCGGAGCAGCTCAGGCAGTTCCTGGAAAACCGCGCCCAGAACGAACTGCCATCCACCGTCACCACGTTCTTCGCGGATGTGACCGCTCGTGCCGAACGGTTACGCAATCTCGGGCTGGTACGTCTGGTCGAATGCTCCGATCCGGCGCTTGCCGCACTCATCGCGGGCGATCGCAGGATCCGCCGCTTCTGCCGGCCGGTTGGCGACCGCCATGTCGCCGTCCCGATCGAACATGAGCCCGACTTCCGGAAAGCTCTTCGAGTACTCGGCTACGTCCTCCCCGTCGACCCGGGAGTGTGACCAGCTCGGGGGCGGCGTCGGCGTCAGCGTCGGCATGCCGGGAGAGCCGTGGCCGCTGCGGGCCAGCTCGACGATCGTGGTGATGCGCTGTTGCAACGGCAACAGGAGGTCTAGGCCGAAACGGTCCCTGCCGAGGGTGCAGCCCGCGTCGGCCAGCTGCGTCAGGTATGGCGAGGTCGTCGGTGTTCCCGCAGTGGCCCATCACCACCTTGGTGAGGTCCACACCCTCGCGTTTGAGGAGGTCCAGTGCAAGCAGGCCCGACTGGTTGTGCGGATTCGTATGCACGGTGATGGGGACGCCGGTACGCCGGTGGGTCCCGGCAACCGCAATCATGATTCTTTCGACCCCGGGGGTCATACCCATCGCGTCGATGGCGCGCTTGAGGAAGGCGGCCTTCATGGAGGTGCCGGCGATGCCCTCGGTGATGTCCCGCACGAATAGATCAATCATGGGATCGAGGCCGTTGAACAGCGTGTCGGGCCCGCGGAACTGGAAAGTCATCGGGACGCTGTTGTAGGTGTACACACCGGTGGCAACAATGATATTGATGTCCACCTGTTCGTTGATCCGCTGGATGCGGGGGATATTGCGGCCCTGGGCCGATCACCGTGGGATCCACGATGGTGTCGATACCCCGGTCGGCTAGTTCCCGCAGTTTGACGAAAGCGTCGGCGATGCGTTCCTCCTCGTTCCAGAGGGCGGGATAGTTCTGCCGGATCTCCTCGGTCAGCACGAACACGTGTTCGTGCATGAGGACACTGCCGAGTTGTGTGGTGTCGACCTTTCCTAGAACGGTCTCGACCTGCGTCATCCCGCTCTGCCCTGCCCCATCATCCGATTGCGTAGGTGGTTTCCGGTGTCATAGTGATGGTTTCTACCTACGGTCGGCGGGGTTCACCGGCATCCGTAGGTAGAAACCATCATCATCACCTTGGAAACCACCTACGCTTCCATAACATGATCGGTGCGGGAGGGGGGACTTGAACCCCCACGCCCGAAGGCGGCAGATCCTAAGAGAGCCGCATCGGCGATCTAGCCGCGCTACCAACGCTTACAGCCCCGATCGAACTTCGCAAAGCACCCAAACCACGCGGCACGACTTCCCGCACATTCCATGACGCATTCCACGAATCGCGACGCTCTGTGACCGGCAGCTGCGCGGCGGACCGCGAGCGGTTAGAGCTCGTCCGGTACGCCTGTCCCAGTGATCTCACGCCACACGTCGTCGAACGGCTTCCCGACGGCTCGACGTTCCTCGCGGATGAGCGATACGACGAGCGCAGCGACGTCCTGGAGCTGGTGTTCGCTGGCGAGGGAAAAGGCTTCGAGCGTCACGTCCAGGACCGCACGTGTCGAGCCGAGCCCTTGCAGTAGGTAGCCGGTGAATGCCAAGGACTGAACAAACGGCCCCACGAAAGGTGCGGGGTACTGGCCGAAGAGGTCGCGTCGGACGGTGACGGCTTCTTCGATGGCGACCAGGGCGTCTTCGCGGCGGCCGAGGTCGGCCAGGCGGTTCGACAGGTTGTTCAGGGACATGGCGAGGTCGGGGCGGAAGGCGTCCGGTCGTAGCCGTGCCAGCTCCCGGCCGACTGCGACGGCTTCGGCCTTTCCGAAGGCGTGGGAGTCCTGCTGCTGGAACGGCTCGCGGACGCCCGTCACCACGGCCATCGGGTGTTGGGCCTGGTGCCGGGGTACGGCGGTGAACTCCGACGGCGCGAGCAACGGACTGACCGCGCCGAACGGCCCGTCCCAGGAGCGTGTGATCCGCGACGCGCTGGCCAACGGCCGGCTGGTGGCCGAGACCATCGACGCGGTGGAGGCACACGGTACGGGTACCACCCTCGGTGATCCGATCGAGGCGCAGGCGCTGATTGCCGTCTACGGGCAGGACTGGCGGGAAGACCGGTCGTTGTGGTTGGGGTCGCTCAAATCGAACATCGGACACGCGCAGTCATCCGCGGGCGTGGGCGGTGTCATCAAGATGGTGCTCGCGATGCAGCACGGGGTGTTACCGCGGACCCTGCACGTGGCCGAGCCCACTCCCCACGTGGACTGGTCGGCGGGGGATGTGCGGTTGTTGACCGAGCCGGTGGCGTGGCCGGAGACCGGTCACGCGCGGCGGGCGGGGTGTCGTCGTTCGGTGTCTCCGGCACCAACGCGCATGTGATCGTCGAGGAGGCACCCGCCGTCGAACCCGAACCCGATTCCAATTCCGAGCTGGGTGTC
>NZ_CAKKTK010000038.1:0-42994 GCF_920656135.1 Frankia sp. Cppng1_Ct_nod
CCCTCTGGTCCTGTTCGGTCAGCGGGTCACCGGCATCCAGCAGGACGATGGCGACCTCGGCGGCTTCCAGGGCAGCCGCGGTGCGCAACGACGAGTAGTACTCGGCGCCGCTGGCCTCCCGTACCCGACGTCGCAGGCCGGCGGTGTCGATGAACTTCCAGGTCTCTCCCCCGACGGTCACCAGCTCGTCGACCGGGTCCCGGGTGGTGCCCGCGACGTCGTGTACCAGCGACCGCTCGGTCCCGGCCAGCCGGTTGAGCAGACTGGACTTCCCGACGTTCGGCCGGCCCAGCAGGGCAACCCGGCGCGGGCCGACCACCTCTTCGAAGCGCTCCCGCGGCGCCTCCGGAAGGGCCGCGAGCACCGCGTCCAACAGGTCTCCGCTGCCCCGGCCGTGCAGGGACGACACGGGATACGGCTCGCCGAGCCCCAGGTTCCACAACGCAGCCGCGTCCGCCTCGGTCCGGGCGTCGTCGACCTTGTTCGCCGCGAGGACGACCGGCAGCCCCGACCGCTGCAGCACACGGGCGACAGCTTCGTCCGCGTCGGTGGCACCGACGGTGCTATCGACCACGAACAGCACCGCGTCGGCCGTGTCCAGGGCGGCGCGGGCCTGTTCGGCGACGCGGGCGGCAAGCCCACGCGCGTCAGGCTCCCAACCACCCGTGTCGACCACCACGAAACGTCGTCCGTTCCAGGTCGCGTCATAGGCGACCCGGTCCCGGGTCACGCCGGGAACGTCCTCGACGACCGCGGCCCGCCGGCCCAGTATCCGGTTCACCAGCGTCGACTTGCCGACGTTGGGACGTCCGACGATCGCCAGCACCGGCTGCCTGTCCGTACCATCCAGCCGATGTCCGGCCTCGTCCTCGGGGGCCTGCGAAGCCACACCCACAACGTCCTCGTCTCTTCCGTCTGTTCGGTCACCAACACCACGTCCCGCACCCAGGGGCGGCCCGCACCCACGGGCGGCCCGCACCGCGGAGCCCGTCGCCGCCGGAAACGCATCACGACCCGGCTGGCAGGCGAGCTTCGGCCAGATGGTCGGCGATCCGCACCCGGATGTCCTCCGCCACGACCGCCAACGCCCGCCGCGACCGCGGGTTCGCCGGGATCTGCACCTCGAACGGCCGTCCGAACACCACCCGGGCGTGCACCGACCGCCGCGGCCAGCGGGCCCCCTTCGGTAGCGCCCGGCCGGTGTCGATGCATGCGACCGGCAGCACCGGACACTGCCCGTGAACAGCCAGATAGGCGATGCCGTGCTGCACGGTCTGTACCTCACCGGTGCCGCGGGTACCTTCCGGGAACACCCCGATGGTCCCACCGCGTGACAGCTCGTCGAGCGCGGTGTGCAGCGCGGCCCGGTCGGGCCGGCCGCGGTCGACCGGGATCTGGCCGGTGATGCGCAGCAGCCTCCCAAGGATACCGTCATACATTTCGGACTTCACCAGGCACCGCACCGTGCGCGGCGATTCGATCACTACCAGGGGGCCGTCCAGCAGGCTGCTGTGGTTTCCCGCAAAGATCAGCGGGCCGGTCGGCGGCACGTGTTCAAGGCCCTCCAGCGTCAGGTGCATGACGATCCGGTTCAGCACAAGCCGAACCGGCGGTTTGAGCACCCTGTGGAGGATGTCGTTGTATGGCCGGGACGCCGCACCACGGTGTGCAGGTGGGGTGGCAGGCGGCCGCCTGCCACCCCACCTGGTGACGTCCGCGTCCTCGGTTGTCATGACGCGCCGGCCGCGACCCGTTCGCAATGCCGCAGAACCTCGTCCACGACGTCCTGAACAGACAGGCTGGTCGAGTCGAGCACGATCGCGTCGTCGGGGATCGCCAACGGATCCGCGGCGCGGGTACTGTCCAGGACATCCCGGCGATCAAGTTCGGCGAGGGTTCGGGCCACGTCATCGATGCCCTTCTCCCCGAGCTGGTGCGACCGCCGCAACGCCCGGACCTCGGTCGACGCGGTCAGGAACACCTTGACGGAGGCCTGCGGGGCGACGACCGAGCCGATGTCACGGCCCTCGACGACGATCCCGTCCGGCAACGCCCCGGCGATGATCTGCTGCTGCCGGGCGACGAGCCGGCGCCGGACCGCGGGCACCGCGGCAACCGCGCTCACCGCGTTGGTCACGGCCCTCGTTCGGATCTTCTCGTCCACCGCCTCGCCGTTCACCGCGATCGCCGGACTGGTCGGGCTGGTGCCGACCGTCAGCACCGCCCTTTCCGTGAGCTCCGCGACCGCACTGTGATCCTCAAGGTCGATCCGGCTCTCCAACGCCAGCTGCGTCACCGCCCGGTACATCGCACCCGTGTCGAGATAACGCAGACCGAGCCGCCGGGCGATCTCCCTGGCGACGGTGCTCTTGCCGGATCCTCCAGGTCCGTCGACGGCAATGACCAGTCCCTCGAACGTCCCTGCCCCACCATGCCCGGCGGGGCGGCCTTCGCCGCCCGTGGACACTTCCTGCTCACCGGTGGCCGACCCACCCACCAGCTCACCGGAACCGCGGTCCTGCTCCACCGCTTCCTCCGTCCAGACGCGACAACCACACCAGAAACCCGTCAACAACCGACGCGGCGAAACCGACCCGACCCGGTCACTCACCCGAGTCAAGGTCGATGTGGTCAACCCGGCTCAGGCTACTCGGGCCCACCCACCCGCGAAGGGTGGTGTTCACGACCTGCGGTAAGCCGTCCAGCCGGCCGCGGCCAGCCGGTCCAGCAGGGCGTCTCCGATATCCGGCGAAACAGCGATCTCCACTATCCCGGCCGGAGCATCGAGATTGTGCTCGAAGGCGGCAATATCCTCAATGTTGATCTGCCAATCGCCGATGGCGGTGAACAACGCGCCGAGCTGGCCGGGCCGGTCGGCAAGCACCACACCGACCCACACCCACGGCCGGGCCGCCGCACCGGTCTTGCTCGGCAGCAGCGCCCGGCCGGCGTTGCCCCTCGCCACCAGCGTACGGACCGCCAGTACAACCTCTGGTTCGCTGCCACGGTCGAGCATGTCGACGAGGCCGGTGAGGTCCGCGGCCAGGCGGCGTGCCTGCGCGGCGACCGGACCGCGGTTGCCCTCCAGGATCGACGACCACAGACCAGGGTCACTGTCGGCGAGGCGGGTGATGTCGCGAAACCCCGGTCCCGCGAGCGCCAGCTCGCCAGCTCCGAGGTCGGGGGCCGTGGCGGCGAGCAGACTCGCGACCACCTGGGGCAGATGGGACAGCGCCGCCATCGCCGTGTCATGGCGGCCCGGCGTCGCGCGGACCGGCGTGGCACCGCAGGTGCGTGCGATCGCGACCGTGGCATCCACCGCCGCCGGTGAGGTGTGCGGCACCGGGCAGATGACCCAGGTCCGCTCGGCGAACAGATCGACGCGGGCCGAGGCTGCGCCGCCCCGCTCGCGCCCGGCGATCGGGTGCGCCGGACACCACGAGGACAGATCGCAGCCGGCCTGTACGGCCTCGGTGATCGGTCGGGCCTTCACACTGGCGACGTCACTGAACGTATCGGCGATCCCCGCCTGTTGTAGTCGGCGCAGTTCACCCGCGACAGCGTGCGGGGGGATGGCGATGACCGCGTGTCCGACCGGCTCACCGTGCCAGGGACGACCCGCGCCCATGGCCTCGGCGACCTTGACCTGCTCGTTGTCGATGTCTGCGAGCAGGACGTCGACACCGTGGGCGCTCAGCGCGAGCCCGATGCTGGTGCCGATGAGCCCGGACCCGACCACGCCCACCCGGCCCGGCGGCGGTTCGTGCGCAGGGGATCGGGATGTACCGGCTTTGACAGTCACCGCGTCACCCTAACGGCCGACGACAACGCGATCATGGACTCCCGTGCCGGCCGGAGGCCCCGGAGAACCTGGTCCCGGTCCGCACGTCCCGCTCCACGCCTACAGGCCCACGTCACGGTAGAGGGCGCCGACCTCGGCCCGCGACAGGTGCCGGGTCGTCCCCGCCCGCAGCGAGCCGAGGTACACCGGACCGATCCGGGTCCGCACAAGCCGGCGCACCGGGTGGCCGACGGCGTCCATCAGCCGGCGTACCACGTGCTTGCGCCCCTCATGCAATGTGATCTCCAGCATGACCCGCGGACCCGACGAGCTCACGATCCGCACGGCGTCCACCTCGACCGGACCGTCGGTGAGGGTGACACCCGCCCGCAGCCACCGGGGCACGTCACGGCCGAGGGGCCCGCTCACCTCGACCAGGTAGGTCTTGGCGACGCCGAACGACGGATGCGACAGCCGGTGGGCCAGGTCCCCGTCGTTGGTGACCAGCAGCAGACCCTCGCTGTCGGCGTCCAGCCGTCCGACGTGGAACAGCCCGGGGCCGAAATCCGCGACAAGATCCGCGACCGTCGGCCTGCCGCGATCGTCCGACATCGCGGACAGCACCCCGGCGGGCTTGTTCAACGCGAGGTGCATCAGACCGGCCCTGGTCACGACCCGTGTGCCGTCGACCTCGATGACCGCGGTCTCCGGATCGACCCGCATGCCCTGGGCCTCGACCACCCGGCCGTCCACCCGGACCCGACCGGCGGCGATCAGCTCCTCGCTGTGCCGGCGGGACCCGAGACCCGCCGCCGCGAGAACTTTCTGTAGCCGGACGCCTTCCGCCTTCACGTCACCGGTCGTCATGAGCCCACGATGTCATCCACGTCGGCGATACCGGGCAGCAGCGGGGCGAGCGGAGGCAGCTCGTCCAGATGCCGCAGGCCCATCCGTTCCAGAAAGTAGTCGGTGGTCCGGTAGAGCGTCGCGCCGCCCTCCGGATCGGTACCGGCTTCCTCGACCAGCCGGCGGGTGGTCAGGGTGCGGATCACGCCGTCCGCGGACACGCCTCGCACCGCCGAGATCCGCCCGCGGCTGACCGGCTGCTGGTAGGCGACGACGGCCAGGGTCTCCAACGCGGCCTGGGACAGTTTCGGGCTCTGCCCGGCGAGGACGAACCGTTCGACCCAGGGTGCGCACTCGTCGCTGGTGTAGAAGCGCCAGCCACCGCCGACGTCACGCAGGCTGAAACCACGGCCGTCCGCGGTGTAGCCGCGTGCCAACTCGACCACGACCCGTTCGACGTCGGCCGCGGGAACGCCCAGGCTCACGGCGATCTCGGTGACCGGGACCGGGTTCTCCGCGACCATCAGGATCGCCTCGACGAGTGCGGGCAACGGTGGTCGCGCGGCGTCCCCGCCCGCCCTTAGCCCATCCGTCCCCGCGGTCCCGGCCCCCGGGTGCTCGATGTGGGCGACCGGGTCGGAGTCCACTGTCATCGTGGTGGTGATCCTCATTTCCTACTACCCAATTTCCTACTACCCGTGGTGTCCACGCCGGGAATGTCGCCATCCAACTGGTCATCGGTGTCGGCGTGTCCGGTACCCGCTGTCGGCCCCGGCAGCCCCGGATCCGGCTCGGAGTCGGCGATCCACCGGACGATCAGTTCCCCCAGCGCGACCTCCTGCTCGAACACGATCCTGCCCTCCCGAAAGAGCTCGAGGAGGGCCAGGAAACGCGCGACCACCTCGATGGTCGCCCGGCAGTCGGCGCACAGCACCCGAAACGACGCGCTACCGACCTCCCGCAGCTTCTCGATCACAGCAAGCATATGTTCACGGACGTTGACCCTCGGCAGGTGGACGTGGTCGGTGGCGACCTGCGGTGGCAGCGGAGGTTCCCGCAACCGGGCCGCGAGCCGGGCGAGCTCGGCCGGCCCGATGCCGATCTGGACCTCCGGGAGGGCGCGGGCGTAACGCGGCTCCAGCGGGACCCCCCGCGGGACGTACCGGGCTTCCAGGGTCATCAGCCCGGCGAAGAGAGCCGACGCCTCCTTGTATGCCTTGTACTGCAGCAGCCGGGCGAACAGCAGGTCCCGGGCCTCCAGCAGGGCAAGGTTCTCAGCCTCGTCCTCGGAGATCGCCCCGGGAAGCAGCCGGGCGGCCTTCAGGTCCAGCAGGGTCGCCGCGATCACCAGGAACTCGGTGGCCTGCCCGAGGTCGAAACCCGGGCCGAGGCGGCGGATGTGGGCCACGAACTCGTCTGTGACCTGGGAGAGCGCGACCTCGGTGACGTCCATCTTGTGTTTGGCGATCAGGGACAGCAACAGGTCGAACGGGCCGGTGAAGTTCGCG
The DNA here is from genome assembly GCF_920656135.1 of Frankia sp. Cppng1_Ct_nod. Lineage (NCBI taxonomy): Bacteria > Bacillati > Actinomycetota > Actinomycetes > Frankiales > Frankiaceae > Frankia > Frankia sp. Cppng1_Ct_nod. Next base: position 6,136 of record NZ_CAKKTK010000038.1, read on the forward strand.
AGCTCCACCACGAAGGCACCGCCGGCCCCGCCGCGCCCGGTGGGTGCGCCCGACCCGCCGGGCGCCGTGGCCCCGCCGGGCTCGGGCGCGGTGACGCTCCGGTGTGATGTCCCGGTCCGCGCCATATGGATGACGCTACCGCTGCCAGAACCCGCCACCGGCACCGCGCACCCGTCCGGTGTCGTCACCCCGGGCCGGTCGCCGCATCCGACCGGCCCAGGGATCAGCCGACGTCGACGAGTCCGCCGAGGCCACGCAGCAGTGGAAGGATGAGCTGACCCACGACCGAGGGGACGGTCGGGAACAGCACCGGCAGCAGCAGGATCGCCAGCAGGATGCCGATGCCGAAATTTTCCTCGCGGAGCCGGTAGTTGGCCCTGTTCCACGCGGGGGACTGCGGCCCGAGCAGGAACAGCAACCGCCCGCCGTCGGTCGGCGGGACCGGCAGGAGGCTCAGGATGAACAACGACGCGAACGTGACCGCCATCCACAGGAGCAGCCTGGCAAGGAAGTCACCCTCGCCGGCGAGCTGGACGATGCGATCACCCTGCGCAACGATAAGCGACGGTCTGTGCGCAAACTTGGCCCCTACCGTCGCGGCGAAGGCGAGTAGCAGGTAGGCGAACGGCCCGGCCAGCAACGCGGTGGCCACGTGGAACCGCCGTTTACGCCACACGTCGTTCATGGGTATCGGCTCGGTCCACCCGACACCCGCGATGAGCATGGCGACCACGCTGAACGGGCTAAGGCGGCGCTGGAGGGAGGCGGTGAGCCGCCCGGAACGCAGCGGCCTCGGGTCCCGGACAATCCTGGCGACGACGACCTGGGCCGCGTCATGAGCATAGATCCCGATGAGGAGCGCAAGAACGATCCCCAGAAGCGCCGCGGGTTCGGCCAGGTGGAAAAGCACGCCTCTACAGGTCCCTTATCCCGGTTCCCGATCGTCCGGCTCAGCGCGACGCGACAGGCGGTGCCGCATGCCTGGCCATCAGTTCGCGGGCCAGCCGCCGGTATCCGTCCGCTCCCACCGAGGTCGGCGCATAGGTCGTGATCGGCTCACCGGCTACGGTGGTCTCCGGAAAGCGTACCGTTCGATTGATCACCGTGTGGAAGACCTCGTCCGGGAAACGTTCGACGACCCTCGCCAACACCTCGCGGGCATGCAGGGTCCGGGCGTCGTACATCGTGGCCAGGATGCCGGCGAGTTCCAGACGGGAGTTGAGCCGGTCGCGCACCTTGTCGATGGTGTCCAGCAGCAGGGCGACGCCACGCAGCGCGAAGTACTCGCACTCCAGCGGCACGATGACCGCGTCCGCGGCGGTCAGGGCGTTCACGGTCAGCAGGCCCAGGGACGGCTGGCAGTCAATGAGAATCACGTCGTAGTCGGAGCGGACCGACGCGAGTGCGCGTGCCAGCGTGTGCTCACGGCCGACCTCCGTCACGAGCAGCATCTCCGCGGCCGACAGGTCGATATTGCTCGGCAGCAGATCCAGACCTTCGACCTGCGTGGGGACTATCACCTCGCCGATGTCGGTTTCGGCCCCTATGAGAAGATCGTGCACGGTGCGCTCAAGCACCATCGGGTTGATACCGAGCCCGACCGACAGGGCGCCCTGCGGGTCGAAGTCGACCAGCAACGTCCGGCGACCGTACTCGGCGAGCGCGGCGCCCAGATTGATCGTGCTGGTGGTCTTGCCGACGCCACCTTTCTGGTTGCACATGGCGACCATCCAGGCAACCCCCTGAGTCGCCAGCGGAGGCGGTACGGGAAAGGCGGGCAACGGGCGTCCGGTGGGGCCGATCTCGCCAGCTCCACCCGGGCTGTGCACGACGCCGGCACCGTCGAGTCGACCATCGTCGGGCAGCGCAGGATCCCCGACGGTCATCCGCCCGTACGGGGGGCGCACCTGGGCCGGCATCGGCGAGGTGTCGGCGGTCATGTCAAGGGACCTGCTCCTTCTGGTCGGCCGAAGGGCGCGCGATCATGATTCCTTTCGCACGCCCGGAGACCGCAAGGGACACTTGCGGATCCGTGTGCGGAGAGCAGAAGCGGACCTTCAGGAGCGTACCGATACTGGACGTGCTTCATGACGCCGGGTAGGTCACCTCGGCGCGCCGCGCACCGATGTCGTCACCCCAACCGAGGTCCAGGCGCGTGCCGTCATGTGGAACCGGTCACACGAGAACCGGTCACATAGGAAATTGCCGGACCGCTGCATGCGGTGATTGGGTGAAGCCGCCCAGCGGTCAACGGCTATGGGAGTGCAGCTATGGGTTCGGTAACTGTCCGCGGTGTGGTGTCGCTCGAGAAGGGTGCCCCCGTCATCCTGACCGAGGTCGTCGTCCCCGACCCGGGGCCGGGTGAAGCGCGTGTGCGTGTCCAGGCATGCGGTGTCTGCCACACCGACCTGCACTATCGCGAGGGCGCCATCAACGACGACTACCCGTTCCTGCTCGGCCACGAGGCCGCCGGAACGGTGGAGTCGGTCGGCGACGGGGTGACCGCGGTCGCGCCCGGCGACTACGTCGTGATCGCCTGGCGGGCGCCCTGCGGGGCCTGCCGTTCCTGCCTGCGGGGAAAACCCTGGTACTGCTTCGACTCCCGCAACGCCGTCCAGCCGATGACGCTGACCGACGGGACACCGCTCTCGCCGGCGCTCGGCATCGGCGCCTTCGCCGAGGCGACCCTGGTGGACGCCGGCCAGTGCGTGAAGGTCGACCCGGCCGCGCGCCCGCAGGCAGCCGGGCTCATCGGCTGCGGAGTGATGGCCGGATTCGGTGCCGCGGTCAACACCGGCGCGGTCACCCGTGGGGAAAGCGTTGCCGTTTTCGGCTGCGGGGGTGTCGGGGACGCGGCCATCGCCGGCGCGGCCATCGCCGGCGCGCGGCAGATCATCGCCGTGGACATCGACCCACGTAAGCTGGAATGGGCACGCCGGTTCGGTGCCACCGACACCATTGATGCGCGTGACCTCGATCCGGTCGAGACGATCAGGGCACTGACCGGTGGAAACGGCGCCGACGTCGTCATCGAGGCGGTTGGTCGGCCGGAGACCTACCGGCAGGCCTTCTTCGCCCGAGACCTCGCCGGGCGGCTCGTGCTCGTCGGCGTTCCCGACCCGGCGATGACCCTCGAACTGCCGATGATCGAGGTGTTCAGCCGTGGGGGTTCACTGAAGTCGTCCTGGTACGGCGACTGCCTGCCGAGCCGGGACTTCCCCATCCTCATCGACCTCTACCTGGCCGGTCGGCTTGACCTCGACGGGTTCGTGACCGAAACCATCGGCCTCGGCGACATCGAGGATGCGTTCAATCGCATGCGACTCGGCGACGTACTGCGCAGCGTCGTTACGCTCTGACCAACCGTTACTCTCTGATCAAGAGGGTACCGTCGGTCCCGGAATGGTCCGGATCGGCACCGGTCCAGCCCTCGCACGGTCAGCGCGACACCGGTCAGCGCGACACCGGTCAGCGCGACACCGGTCAGCACGACAACGGTCAGTAACCCAGCTATGGGGACGGAGAACGCGTGGCGAGAAACGGCGGAGTGCGAGTCGATCGGATCATCACCCGCGGCGAGTTCACCATCGACGGCCAGACCTTCACCGTCGACAACAACATCTGGCTGGTCGGGGACGACACCGAGGTGGTTGTGATCGATGCCGCGCACGATCCCTCGGTCATCCTCGCCGCCATCGAGGGTCGCCGGGTATCCCTGATCGTCGCGACGCACGGTCACAACGACCACATCAACGCGGCTGTGGAGCTCGCCGACCGGACACGGGCACCCATCGCCCTGTGCCAGGCCGACCTCATGCTGTGGGAAGCGGTCTACCCGGGCCGCCCGCCGGACCTCCAGCTCGCCGACGGCCAGCAGATTCCGATTGCGGGTGGCGGCTGGCTGCACGTCATGCACACCCCCGGGCACTCCCCCGGTGGCGTGTGCCTGTACGGGGTCATCGGCGGGGAACCGGTGCTCTTCAGCGGCGACACCCTGTTCCGTGGCGGGCCGGGAGCCACGGGACGGTCGTTCTCCGATTTCCCGACCATCCTGAGCTCGATCCGAAGACGGCTGCTGATCCTTCCGCCCGAGACCATCGTGCACGCCGGCCACGGCGACGACACCACCATCGGCAGTGAGGCACTCGACTACGACCAGTGGATCCTTCGCGGCCGCTGACCTCGGCCTCGCCGAACTCGCCACGCGGGTGGGACCCATGCCCCACCCGCACCGCAAAGACCGTTCGGTTCAGGTCGACCTCACCACTACCTGACCGGATCGGTCATCATCCGCTCGGCGGGGAAGCGGGAGCACCGCTCGGCGGGGTGCCTCCGCCACCACCGCCACCACCGGAGGCGGCCGTGTAGCTCGGGTCGACACCGACGGCAATCGTGGCGACGAACCCCGCGGACAGCGACCCGGTGACGGTCAGCAGGCCGTCCTGCACACCCTTACCGGTGTAGACCATGTCGTTGGCGAGCGTGGTGATCGTGCCGGTGTGCTGGCTGTACGGTTTTGCCGCCTCCACCTGGGTTACCAAGTCGTCCAGGAAGAAGAACTGGCCGGTGTGGTGAGCTGTACCGTTCTCGTAGGTGTTGGTGGAGGTGTCGATCGTGCCACCGGTGTACACCTTGCAATGGATGTGCACAGCGCGTGGGCTGTACCAGCCCGGAAAGACCGTCCTGAACTCGGCGACGCCGCTGCTGTTGGTGAGCTGGATTCCACGAAGGTAGGTTTTCTCGTCACCGACGCCGTCCTCGGCCGGCCCGCTGCCGCCGGGGCTGGTCGTGGTGAAGCCCGAGTAGTAGCCCCAGGCGTCGCAGTGCCAGATCTCCACCGCGGCGTTCGACAAGGGAGCACACGAATTCTTGTAGTCGACCACGGTGAGTTGCAGCGTGAGCGCCGCGCCGGACTTGCCCTCGGTGATGTCCTTTCGGACAAGGCTGTTGTCCAGCCAGTAGGGACCCTCGGTCGCCTCGGAGGTCAGCACACAGGTGGTGGCCGCCGCAGTCGTCGTCGCGCTCGCGCTCGACGGCGTGGCCGTGGCCGACGGGCCACCGGCAAGAACCTTGGAGTTGCAGGCGGCGAGGGTGGCCGCGCCGACCGCCGCCCCGCCGAAGGCGAAAAGCCTGCGCCTGTTGAGTGCTCGGGGAGAAGAATCGTTCATGGGGGGAAGCATGGACAGGCTGCCTGTGAAGAACCTGTCAACAAACTGTGTGCTACGCCAGGGGATGCACATGGTAGGTACTACCCGGCTCGGGGCTGGAACAGCAGGATCATCCGGTTCCGATAGGACGGTAGGAGGTCACGATACTTCGGCCGCATCCGCATCCGCATCGCAGGAATGATCAGAACCGTCCTTGTGGACGATGCCGTGCTTGCGCGCCGGCTGCTTACCGCCATCGACCGGCTTGAGAGTGGTAGTGGTGTCGCGAGGGACCTCGCCGAGTGAAGCTCACGTGGGACGAGCCAGAACCCCTCACGCACGGGTTCCAAGGTTACTGGTCACGGCGTATCACCGATGAGCATCGGCTCGCCTACAGGATCAATGGCGATGAGATTCGTATAACACAATGCCGTTACCACTACCAGTGAGAGCGTTTTTGAGCAGCCCGACGCGTCTTCTCCATGAATTCTTCATGAGCGAAGGTGCCGATCATCGAGGCTAGGCGAACCCGCGATGATCCGGCCGGGTACGAGCGAGCAGGAGGGTGACATCGTCGTCGTAGCCGCCGCTGGGGTTGATGAGCGTCAGAAGGCGGTCCGCGGTGGCGGACAGGTCGGCTGTTTCCGAGAGGATACGCAGCAGGCGCCGGCAGCCCTCGTCGATGTCGATGGCAGGGGATTCGACCAAACCGTCGGTGTACAGGGCGAGCGTGGATCCGGCGGGGAACCGGTGACGGGTTTCGGTGAACGTCTGCTCGTCGACCCCGAGGATGATCCCGTGGACGTCGCCGAGGAGTTCGACGGTTCCATCAGGATGGCGCAGGGCTGGGGGCAGGTGGCCGCCGTTGACCATGGTCAGGGTGTCGTTGGCCGGGTCCCTGACCACGTAGACCACGCTGGCGATAGTTTCGATGCTCCGGGTGACGGCCTCGAGCTCGGTCATCACGGCGGCGGGGGGCAGGTCGAGACGGGCGAGGGTCCGGACGGTGGTGCGCAGCTGCCCCATGGCCGCGGCGGCGCCCAGACCGCGGCCCATGACGTCGCCGATGACCAGCGCGACCCGTCCGGCCCGCAACGGGAGGACATCGAACCAGTCGCCACCCACCTCGGTGCCGCTGGTACCGGGTTGGTAGCGCCACGCCAGTTCGAGACCTCCCACAGCCGGGATGTCGCGGGGCATGAGTGCGCGTTGGAGCGTCAGCGCGGCGATCCGCTGATGGTCGAAGGCACGCGCATTCGCGATCGCGCTGGCGATCCGGCTGCCCAGCTCCGCCGCGGTCTGGACATCCCCCTCGTCGTAGGGCCGCGCCGCGGTGACGCCGAACCCCGCACTTCCGAGGTATTCCCCGCCGGCCAGCAGCGGCACCACGATCGAGGACCGAAGCCGGAAATGCCGGATCACCGCGGCCACGCGCGGCGCGGGGGAGGTGTCGAACAGCCTGTCGTCGATGTCGATGCGGATCGGTTGACGGGTGACGAACACCTGCTCCGGCGAACGCCCCGCCACATTGATCATTTCGCCCGACTGTGGAAGATCCAGATCGGGAGGCGGTCGGGGTAGATCCGGCGAGTGGGCCCATACGACCCGGCGAAGCATAAGCGGGTCGGGGTCTGCATCCAGGGGGTAGGGCTCGTCGGCCAGGTACAACTCGCAGGTGTCGGCGAACTCCGGGACGACGAGTGTGACTATCTCCCGCAACGTCGCGGACAGGTCCAGGGACGCGCCGAGTAGCCCGCTCGCCCGGCTCAGCAACCGCAACCGCCGCTCCACCGCATCCCGCTCGGCTTCTGCCCGGCGCTGTTCGGTCACGTCCACTGCTGCCACACCCATCGCGACCCTGGCTCCCGCCGAGTCGTGAAGAGGGTAGCGGCAGACCCGCAGGACACGCCGGTCCGACGGGTCCGCCGGCATCGCCGTGGTCACCTCATCGTCGATGATCGCCTCACCGGTCGCCATGACCCGGTGGTCCAGCTCCGCATTGACAGGATCGAGGTCCGGAAACAACTCGGACACACGCCTGCCGACCGCGTTCTCGGCGGACAGGCCGAAGGCCCTGACCCAGGCCTGGTTCACGGCTCGGATCCGCCGGCCGCGATCGATGATCGACAGTATGATCGGCGCCGCATCGAATATCTGCGAAAAGAGCGTCGCCTCTTCCCAGCGGTCCGATGTCGGCAGGACGGGCCAGCCGGGCCGAGGCGTACGAAGATCGCTGGGAACCTGACCGCCGGGCTGCGGCATCAGGTTCATGTCGGGACCGGTCCTGCCAGGGCCAGGAGCTGCCGGTCGTCGCCGGAGGCTCGGGCGGGTAGAGACGCGTACAAGTGTGGGACAGGTCCACCTTCTGCGCGAACGGGAGCACCAGCCCAGAGCCATGATCCGGACATCGGTGCAGGTACGGCGGATGAGTCGGCCGGTACGCCGGGTTCTGTGAGCCGGGTGCCTTGCGGCCCCCGGCCGGCGGTCATCTATCTCGGGCTGGCGTTGCCGACAGCCTCCAGCGGTCCACCCGCAGGCTCGGGCGGGCAGCCCTCGAACGCCTGCGCAGCTGCGGGACCTCGCGGCCCCGCGACCTTTCGACCTTGCTCCAGGTGGGGTTTACCTAGCCGCCCGGGTCACCCCGGGCGCTGGTGCGCTCTTACCGCACCGTTTCACCCTTACCGGCATCCGAGGACACCGGCGGTCTGTTTTCTGTGGCACTGTCCCGCGGGTCACCCCGGGTGGGCGTTACCCACCACCCCGCCCTGTGGAGCCCGGACGTTCCTCGGCGGCTCCGCGTGAACGGAACCGACGCGACCGCCTGGCCGACTCATCCGTGAGCCGGAGCATACGACACCGCGGGCGGGACTGGCCTGCCAGGAGCATCAAACCCAGTGGATACTGCACGCAAGGCAGCATCGGTTGCCGCAGCCGTATGAGACGAGGGACGGGATAGGCCGTGACCACGCCCGGGGAACCCACCAGGAAGATCGACTACAACCGTCCGGCTTCGCCACCGCCTGCCGGCACCACCACCCCCGGGCCGTTCGGATCAGGGACCGCGGTGCCGGGCCCGCCCGGTCCCGGGCCCGGGACCGGGGTGACAGGGCCGGAGACAGCCGGACCGGGTCCGGTCACGCCCCCTGGCACCGCGCCGGAACCGACGGGGCGACGCCGAGGTGTGGGTTACACAACCTATGCGATCACCGTTCTTGTCATGCTGATCGCGATCCTTATGATCGTGTTTGTCGTGCAGAACAACGCCCGGGTCAACATCTGGCTGTTCGGTTCGATCCACAACATGTCGGTCGCGGGCGCGCTCGCGGCCTCGGCCGCGGCCGGTCTCCTCGTCGGACTCCTCATCGGGCTGATCACCCAGATCAGGGTGCGCAAGGAACTCCGCCAGTACCGCCGCGGCAAGCGCTGACCGGTCATCCGGGTGGCGGCACGCACACAGGTAAACGTGCCGCCGTCAGATCGGCATCCGTCACCGCGCCAGGCTCTCCTCGGTGATCATAGTTTCGTGCGACCGGCCGCCGAGCGCGACCGCCGCCAGCACGGCGGCGAACACGGCCGCGGCGCCACAGACCATGTACCCGAACGCGTAGGCATGGTCAAGGGCGTGGAAGGCAACGTCCTTGAGCGGGTTGAACGCAACGACATTACCGGTGGGCAGCGTTATGGAGCCGGGGACGGCGTTGGCGCCCAGCGGTCCGGAGTTCACCGCGCCGATCGCCGCGTGCAGCGCGGGTTGCTGCGCCGCCGGCGCGGTGGCCGCCGAGCTGTTGAACGCCTCCAGCGCCTTGGCCAACGCGGCGTTGCTGCTGACCTTGTGCGAGACCTCCGCGGCGGCGCGGCTCAGGGCGATCGCGCCGATGACGGCGGGGCCAAGCGTGAAGCCGAAGTCACGCAGCAGGCTGGTGGACCCGCTCGCCATGCCGGCGAGGTGGTTGGGGACGGTGTTCACCGCGACAGCGGTGATGGCCGACAGCGCGACCGCGAACCCGATACCGGCGATGAGCAGCGGCGCCACGACCGGCGTGATGGACAGGTTCGTCGCGGACACCTCCGACAGCCAGAAGTCGGCCACGGCGACGAGCGCGAAGCCCATGCCGAGTGTCCACCGTGGGTTGTAGCGCTCGAGGACCCGCGACGTGAAGGGCATCATGAGCAGCGTCATCGCGTTGAGCAGAATGAACGCGATGGACGTCTTCAGCGGGGTGAAGCCCTGGATCGCAGACAGGCGGATGCTCGTCGAGTAGGCGGTGCCGAGGTAGGCGAACATACCGAAGACCGTCGTGACCGCGGCGACCGAGAACGCGCGGTTGGCGAACAGATCCAGGCGCAGCAGCGGCGCGTTCGAGCGGCGCTCCGCCACGACGAACAGGACCAGGAACACCGCGGCGAGCACGAATCCGGCGATCACGTCACCGCTGCCCCAGCCGCTCGTCGGACCCTGGATCACGGCGTACAAAAGAGCGAACAACGCCACCGCGATGGTGATCTGCCCCGGCCAGTCGAGCGACCGACCCTCGGGGGCTGCGGAGTTCTGGGCGAACCGCAACGACACGGCGATGCTGACCAGCGAAAGCACCACGACTGGCACGAAGGCCCACCGCCAGCCGGCATACGGGTCACTGCCAAAGCCGTAACGCGCCAGGAAACCGCCGAGCACCGGCGAGACGAACCCGCCTGACGCCAACGCCGCGGCCCAGATCGCGATGCCCCGGGACCGGTCACGGATGGTGTGCGTGCCGGCAGCGATCATGGCAAGCGACGTGGGGAAGATCGCGGCGGCGCCGACGCCCGCGATGATCTGGCCCGACCACAGCACCAGCACCCGGCTCCCCGTCGAACTGCCGGTTCCCGGGGTGAGGACGGCGAGGAGCTGTCCGAGGGCGAGCAGCACGGTCCCCCCGATCAGGAGGCGCTTGCGCCCGAACAGGTCGCCCATGACCCCGAAGGTCAGTTCGAGCAGGGTGACCGGGACGAGGAACGCGTCCGAGATCCAGGTTAACTGTGACGAGCTGGTGCCCAGATCCTGCTGGAACAGGCCGTTGAGCACGGCCGGGATTGCCAGCCCGACCTGGGCGACGCAGACCGCCAGCACGGCGGCGGCCAGCGTGCCGCGGGTCAGGCCGCGCGGCGATGTCGTCACGACCGCGTCGTTCGCGGGTCGGTTGAGAACGGTCATTCGGTGGCCTCCAGCGTCCGGGTGCCGGTAGTTCAGCTGGGTGTGAAGCGTGCCACATTAATCTTGCGACGTACAGGTTTCCTGATGGTTTTTTGACAGGAAACCTGACTATCGAAGCATGTCGGATCCGACGGGTGCCGATGGGCCACTCAGTGCGGCGGGTGCCCGGCGAGGTTAGCGCGGCAGACCAGCAGAATCCGGCGCAGCTCGGCCGCCTGCTCCTCGGTCACGCCGGCCAGCATCTCGGTCTCCAGGTCGCTGACCTTCTCCCGGTGGCGTCCCAGCAGCTCCCGCCCGTCGGCGGTGAGGGCCAGCACGAGGCGGCGGCGGTCATCTGGATCGCGGTACCGCTCGATCAGTCCCCGCTCGTGGAGGGCCGTCACCATGTCGGCCATGGTCTGCGCCGTGACGAACGAGTTGCGGGCGAGCTGCGCCGAGGACATGTCCGGGTGCCGTTCCAGCACGGTCAGCGCCGTGTACTGCAACGCTGTCAGACCGATCGGTCGGAAGATGTCGTCCAGTTGTGCGCGGACAGCCAGCTCCACTTGTTTCATCACATACAGCAGCGTCGGCTCGGCGTGCTGCGTGCCGCGCGAGCTACGCTCAGGCGTGACGGAGGTCGGCTGAACGTTCGGCACTGGCGGTCCTCGTCCTTGTCTGCGTGAGCCGAGGTTCGCGGAGCTTGGATGTCGCCGAAGCTACGGTTTCCTGATGGCTTGGGCAGGACCCAGTGTGCCAGCAAGCCGCTGGCCTTGCCGGCCGCCACCGGCCTCTCTTACTGGCCCGCCTCGACCAGGTGGGCGGCGTGGATCCCGTCGTTGAAGCCGCGCAGCACGGCCGGACCGTCCGAATACCAGTCGATCGTCGACATCGACACCAGGTCCAGATGCAGCCGGTAGAGCACCGCGGGCGAGGCGTCGAGTGCCAGCTGCGTCAGGGCCTTGATGGGCGTCACGTGCGAGACGATCAGGATCGTGCCGCCCGGATGAGCGGTCAGGACGCGGTCCCGGGCAGCGGTGACCCGTCGGATCGTGTCGAGGATGCTCTCCCCCCCGGGCGGTGGGACGGACGGATCGGCAAGCCAGGCGTTCAACTCGTCCGGGAAACGCTGGCGGACCTCGCCGAAGGTCAGGCCCTCCCAGGTACCGAAGTCGGTCTCGCGCAGCTCGTCGTCGACCAGGTAGTCCCGTCCGAGGGCGTCCGCGGTCTGCCGGGCACGTTTGAGCGGCGAGCAGTACACCGCATCGAAGGGGACGTCATGCAACCGCCGCGCCACCGCGGCTGCCTGCTCCTGGCCGACGTCGGTCAGGGCCACGTCCACCATGCCGCTGAACCGCTTGTCCACCGACATCGGCGTCTGGCCGTGCCGCAGCAGCACGGTGGTCGTGGGTGGGGCCGGTGGGGCCATCCACCCGGACAGCCGGTTGGTGGTCGGCGCCGTGTGCGGCGCGGGTTCGGGTGACTGGGGTTCCGGCGGCTCCCAGGTGCGTCCACGTGCGGCCGCGTCCATCGCCTCGTTCGCCAGCCGGTCGGCATGGCCGTTGCGCTCCCGCGGAATCCAGCCGTAGCGGACCTGCGGGAAACCGTGCGCGACATCCGCGGCTTCCATCGCCAGCGGTCGCATCGCCGGATGTTTGATCTTCCATCGTCCGCTCATCTGCTCGACGACGAGTTTCGAGTCCATCCGGACCTCGACGGCGGCGTCCGGATCGATTTCCGCCGCCGCTCGTAGGCCCGCGATCAGACCCTGGTACTCGGCGACGTTGTTGGTTGCCCGGCCGATCGCGCCTGCCCGCTCGGCCAGCACCTCACCGGTGTCGGCGTCCTTGACAAGCGCCCCGTACCCGGCAGGGCCCGGGTTGCCCCTCGATCCGCCGTCGGCTTCGACGACCAGCCGGCGCCCCGGGCGGTCACTCATGGTCAGCTCCTATCACCAGTGCTCAAAGGCCCGATTCCGTGGTCCGGACGAGGATGCGCCGACATTCCTCGCAGCGCACCACTTCGTCGGCGGGAGCCGCCGCGACGTCGCGCAGGTCGCCGCCGGACAACTCCAGGTGGCATCCCTCGCAACGGCGGCGGACGAGCTTCGCCGCGCCCACCCCGGCGGACGTGGCGCGCAGGCGTTCGTAGAGGGCCACCACGTCGGCGGGTAGCGTCGGGGCGATAGCGTCGCGTTCGGCCCGCCGCGCCGCCGTCTCGTTGTCGATCTCGGCCATTGCCGCGTCCCGCCTGCCGACAGCGGTGGCGAGTTCGGCCTCAAGACGCTCCTGGTCGGACCGGATGGCCGCGGCCCGGGCCTCCAGCCCCTCGGCGACCTCCATGAACTCAAGCATGCCGTCCTCGAGCGTGCGCTGCCGACGGGCGAGCGAGGCGATCTCCGACTGGAGGTTCTCCAGCTCCCGGGAACTGGTGATCTGCCCGGAGTCAAGGCGTTTCTGGTCGCGTGCCGCTCGGGCACGGACCATGTCGACCTCGTCGTCCAGCTTCTTCTGCGACCGGCCCAGGTCGCGCAGCTCCGTGGAGACCCGGACAAGGTCGTCGGTGATCGCGGCGAGCTGTGAACTCAGCTTGTCGATCTCGGCAAGTTCGGGCAGGTTTCGCCGCCGGGCAGCGAGCCGGTCGAGGCTCGAGTCGATCGCCTGCATGTCCAGCAGACGAAGCTGGGTCGCTGGGTCGGCCTTCATGTGCTCCTCACTGTGTTTCCTGCAGTGTTCGGCACCGCTGGTTCACCGGACCACGACGAGGCTGTGTGCCACCGCCACGGGTCGGTCACCAGAGTGGAAACCGTGGTGTTCACCGTACGGCCTTGCCCGACCAGAGCGGCGCGAAGCCGGGAGGCGGCGGTGTGCAGCCACGGCCACTCGCTTGCCCAGTGCGCCACGTCGACGACGGCCACGTCGTAAGCGCTGACGGCATCGAGGACGTGATGGTGCCGCCCATCGGCGGTCACCAGGACATCGGCGCCGGCACGCGCGGCAGCCTCGACCAACTCGCCGCCGGCACCGCCGCAGACCGCGATCCGACGCACCGGGGTGTCCGGGTGACCGGTCGTCCGCACCCCACCGACGGTAGCGGGCAGCGCGGATGCCACCCGCGTGCAGAAGGCACCCAGGGGTTCGGCCTCGGCGAGGTTGCCGATCCGGCCGAGACCGCCGTTGCCCGGCCGGGCCGAGGGCGGGTCGGTCAGCGGGCCCACCCCGCGGAGCCCAAGGGCCTGCGCGAGCGCGTCGCTCACTCCCGGGCAGGCCACATCGGCATTGGTGTGCGCGCTGAACACAGCCACTCCACCGCGGATGGCGGTAGCCACCACCCGGCCGCCCGGGCTTGTCTGCGCGACTGCGTGAACACCGCGCAGGAACAGCGGATGATGGACGACCAGCAGCTGCGCGCCCCGGTCGACGGCTTCCCGCACAACATCCACGGTGGGATCGACAGCGAACAGAACGTGCCGAACCGGCATATCCGGATCGCCGACAGCAAGCCCGACCGCATCCCACGATTCCGCCCAGGACGGGGGATAGCAGCGTTCCAGTTCGGCAATACAGTCACCCATGGTGGAATGTGGTTCGGTCACCGCCGCGACACTACCGGGCCGCGATCGGAGCGGCTCGCCGGGCACGTGCGACCCAAGGCCCCGTACGACCACGGAGCGTCCCGACGTACCGTGACCCATGCGGCAGATGGACCCGAACCGCACATGCCCGCTGATCCAAGCACACTGAATGGCCAAGGAGGAACGACCATGCCTCTTTCCGCTCCTCCGAAGACCACAGGAGACCTAACCGGAAATGGGGATTCACCGACGATGGTGGACGTGTCCGTACGGTTCCAGATTGCCGGTGACGCCGAGGTTGTGCTGAACCTGCCGACCACGCAGGCGGTACGCCTGATCGAGGCCATCATGCACAACGTGGCCGAGGCGATGGCGACGCAGGCTCGGGGGGGCCAGCAGGTCCAGCCCAGCCTCCAGGGGAGTGTCGGCTGGGGTGACACCCAGCTTCGGGGCGAGCCGCCGCCCACGGGCCAGGCCCGCCGCCCTCTCGGGTAACCGGCGGGCGGGACGACGGCAGGGGACGCCGCGGGACGGCGGGACAGGCCCACGGGGACATGGCGGGCCCGCCCCGGCGGGAGCCGGCATTCACTCCCGCCTTCCGGGTGCACACGGCGGTCAGGGCTGTCCATGACCAGCCACACCACACGGACCAACCGTCCGGGTTGACGCACGCCGTCCACCGGCGTGCTTCGACACCGCCTCGCACCCGAAAACATGGACCGCACACTTTTCTCAAACGCAACACAATCGTAGATCAACCAGGTACAACTCCGCACAGTCGACTCATCGGAAGGGACACAGATCACCCATGGCGGGGGACATACCAACCGGCGAACAAATCGTCGTAAAAGTGGACCTACCATCGACAGCCACACACAATGGCGCCCGGAAGCCGGGCGAACCGCCCACGGCCACCCACGGGTCCGCGCGTGTGTTACACCGCTACGGCCGGGTCCACGTCGTCCACGACACCACCGCGATCCCGTCCGGGCGGCCGGGGATACGTACCGCATCGGCCGGTGACGCATCGACGGCCACCGTCGTCGATGCGACCGGACTCGACCAGATCGAGCGCCTCGGTCTGGCAGCCTTCCGGTTACGGGCCAGCGCCGACTACCAGCAGAACAAACAGGACCGTTCCAGGGCCGGCGAGGCATGGGACATGGACCGGCCGTGCACCGACATCCCGCCGCCGCGGGGCTCGTCCACCCGCACTCCCGGCACCGGCTCCCCGCAGCAGGCCGGCTCCCCGCAGCAGGCCGGCGCGGCCCCGGCCACCTCCTTCGCCCCCACGTTGCTCGGCGAGCAGGTCAGCCAGCCGGTTTCCGGCCACGTCGGCGGTACGCCCACCAGCAGTTTCATGGAGGGCAGCATCGCGGTCGGGGTGATCATTGTCGAGGGGCCGACAGTCGACCTGCAGTTCACCGCCGCGGAACGCACCAAGGTCGTCGCTGAGATCCAGAACGGTCTCTCCTGGTACGCCACCACCAATCCGGCCGCGGACCTCACCTTCAGCTACGACATCAACATCGTGCGAATCGCGACACCCCCGAACCCTTCGGCAGCCGACCTGGAAGCTCGCTGGCGGGACCCAGCCATGGCCCAGCTCGGCTACCAACCGAACTTCGACGGGGTCTACAACTACGTCGACGACCTGCGCGACCGCCATGTCACGCGATGGTCCTACTGCGCCTTCATGACCAAGTACCCGCTGTCGTACTTCGCCTACAGCTCGATCGGCGGACCCCGACTCGTCCTGTCCTACGACAACGACGGCTGGGGTCCGGACAACCTCGACCGGGTCTTCGCCCACGAGACCGGGCACATCTTCGGCTGCCCGGACGAGTACGCCGCCAGCGGCTGTAACTGCGCAGGGACGTGGGGACGTTTCGCCACCCCCAACGGCAACTGTGACGCCTGCGCGACGGACAGCGTCACCTGTCTGATGCGGTCCAACAGTTTCGAGATGTGCCGGTACACGCCGAGTCACATCGGCTGGGGACGTGGTGTGGGCGGCAATCCGGCGCTCGTGCAGAGCGACTTCGGCCAGATCGGCAACTTCGAGCTCGTGGTGCCGTCGGCCTTCGCCGGTATGACGCACCTGTGGCGCGACAACAACGCCCCGGGCCTCCCCTGGCGGGAGCCGACACAGGTCATCCAGGGAAGCGGCCGGATCGACGCACTCTCCATGATCCAGAGCCGGTTGGCGACACCGGGAGCACTGGAAGCGATCGCCCGGATCGGCGGATCGCTGGTGTCCCTCTGGCGCGACAGCGGACCAGCCCTGCGCTGGTCCGCGCCGGCCCCGCTGGCCAACGGCGTCGCGGGAACACCATCCCTGATCCACAGCCGGCTGGGTCGGCTCGGCACCTTCGAGGTACTCGTCCCCGCCACCGATATCGGCCTGCTGGCCCTCACCCGTGACAACGACGTCGCCGGGTTCCCGTGGAGCCGGCCGGTTCTCGTGGCGGGCAATCTCGGCCGCGTCGACGGGGTCAGCCTGATCCACGGAGCCCTGGGCACCGGCAATCTGGAGGCCGTGGCGCTGGCCGGCGGCCGGCTCGTCCATCTCTACCGTTCGCAGGACGGGTCGTGGCGGACATCGGTCGTGTTCGCCGAGGGCGTGGCCGGAAACCCGGTGCTGGTCCAGAGCCGGTTCGGGGTGAACGGGAACTTCGAGGTCGTCGCGCCGTCCGCCACCAGCGGTCTGGTCCACGTGTGGCGGAACAACGACGCGTCCGGCTATCCCTGGAGTGGCCCGACCAACTTCGCCACCGAACTCGGACGCGTCGACGCGGTCACCATGATTCAAAGCTCGTTCGACCGGCATCTGGAGGTCGTCGCGAGAGTCGGTGACCGACTGTACGCAATGGCGCGGGCGTCGTCGGGGACCTTCGCCTGGCTGCCGCCCTCACGGATCTTCTGACGGCGTTCACCGGGTATCCACGGCAGGTCCCGCACGGCTCACCCGGCGTCGGATGCAGGGCTGCCCGCCTCGCCCGCAGGATCCGGCGGCAACCGGCCGGCGGCGTCCCAGGGCAGCCCCTCCCCCGGACGGCTCTTGCCCGCCAGACGGGCGAGCCAGGCGTCGACGAAGAGGTTCTCCGTCGCGGTCAGGGTCTCCCGCAGGCCCGCCGGCACGGTATGGGTGAAGACGCCCACGACACCGGGCAGGCGGGCCAACGCGCCGGCACCGTCCGCCGGCGTCGCGACCAGGGCCAGCCGCGGTGGCAGGATCGCGGTGACCTGCGCGAAACCGCGCAGGTCACCGACCACCTGATGACAGTCGTCCCCGCCAGGTTCTCGATCCGCCCCCCGATCACCCCGACGACCGGCAGCGCGGGACGACAGCGAGGCCGGCGGCGCAAGGACGACCAGCAGCTCCGGCACGGGTTCGACCACGCAAACGCCTCCCACCGCGCCCACCTCGGGGCACCGGTATACCGCATAACGGTCTGTCGAATAACGGTAGCGCACGGCCGGCGGTATCCACACCATCCCACCGCGATCATGTGGCAGTGGACGAAACCGACACAGGACCAGGCGTTCACCCGCCCGGCGGCCCATCATGGGATCGCAGGCTGATCGTGTCCAGCATCCGGAGCATGCCCCGACCTGAAGCAGGTGATCGTGTCATGACCGAACGGCTGGCCCTGTTCCCGCTTGGAACCGTGCTGCTCCCAGGCCTTCTGCTCCCCCTCGAAATCTTCGAGCCCCGTTACCGCGTGCTCATCGGAGAACTGATGGAGCTTGCCGAGAGTGAGCCACGCCGGTTCGGGGTCGTCGCCATCCGCCGCGGCCGGGAGACCGGGACAGACGACCTTCCGACCTTCCACGAGATCGGATGCACCGCGAACATCCGCAGGATCGATCCACAGGCCGACGGGCGCTTCTCGGTGATCACGTCGGGCGGGGCGAGGTTCCGGGTGCTCTCGGTGGACCGGACCAGCCGTCCATACCTCGTCGGCGAGGTGGAGTACCTCACCGACGACGTCGGCGACCCCGACGACGCCGCCGGCATGGTCCCGGTTGTCACGCAGCTGCTCCACGACTACGCCGCGGGTCTCACCGCCTCCCGGGCTGTCGAGATCCGCCTACCTGATCTTCCGGACGATCCCCGGCTGCTGTCCTACCTCGTCGCCGCCTCGGTGGTGACCCAGACGGCTGAACGTCAGGCGCTGCTCGCCGCCCCGGACGCGGTGGCCCGTCTGAAGGCCGAACGGGCGATCCTGCGCCGCGAGCTGGGACTCCTCAAACGGTTCACCGCCGTCGCCTCCGACGAGCACCGCCACATCACGCCCAGCCCGAACTGAACGGTCATGGGTGTCTGCGCGGGACCAGAAAAACCGACAGCCAGCTCAGCGCCGCCAGGACGAACAGCGAGAAGGCCGGCAGGACGAGGCAGAACCCGGGCGACCGCAACCGGAAGTCGACAAGCTGGATGACGAGATGGCTGGCCCCGTCAGGGAGCTGTGACACGACCCGCGAGGACCGCAGCAGGTGTCCGATCCAGCTCGCCAGCCCGGACCCACCGATCCCACCCACCGTAAGTCCGGCGGGCACCGGCCAGCCGGCGTCACGGCCTCGCCAGAACGCGAACGCTCCCCCGACAACACCCCCGACCGCGCAGATCATCGCGAAGTACACGTCGATGCCGGCCTGGGCGTCGAACGCGATCTCGCTGCCGGCCAACACCGCCCGGACGTCGAGACGCGGGGCCGCCGCCGCCCACAGCAGGCCGAGAAGCAGACCGGAGGCGGCCATGGCGACCGCGCAGACGACTCCGGCGAGGATTTCGGCTCTCGTCACCGGCCAGAATCGGTAAGCCGGATCCTCGATCATCTGCCAGTCTTCCGGGGCGCCGGCGAACCCGTCAGGGGGATGCGACTGCTCAACGTCGTACGAGTCCCGCATCCCCGCACTGTGCACGTCTGCCAACGGCTTTGTCACAGGACATCCAGCCTAACGCTCTAACGCCGTGCGTTGCCGGCACGCCGCAGCGCCACCGTCGCGACGGTCAGGCCGAGAACCGCGACGACTGCGCACACCAGCAGGTCAACAGTCACCGTGACCCAGTCGACCGACGGTCGGAACGTGGCGGCCAGCACGTCCACCGCGTAGGTGCTGGGCACCAGGTCACGCAGGACGTCGATCGCGGCGGGCAGCCGGTTCGCCGGGATGATGCCGACGAACAGCACCACGCTCATGCCGAGCTGCCCGGCGACGGTCGCGAGTTCCTGGCGCGGAGCCAGCAGGCCGATGGCCGCGCCCATCCCGGCCAACGACGCGCCGGCCAGCACGGTCACCGGTACCAGGACCCACAGCCCCGACAGCGGAAGGCCGTACAGCAGAGCACCCGTCACGGCCGTGATGACGGTACCCGGCACGGCGAACGACGCGTAGGACGCCGCGGTACCAAGCACCACGGCACTGCCCGGGATCGGCAGCGTCAGGTAGTAGTCGAGCGCCCCGGCCGCGCGCAGCGCCCCGAAACGCTGCGCGAGCAGGTTGAGCGCGACAAAGGCCACGACCAGCACGGTCGAGCCCGCCACCACCTGCTCGCTGGTCGTCTCGTTGCCGGTGTCGACCACCCCGCGCAGCAGCAGCATGATCCCGAGGGACTGGAAGGCCGCGACGAACAGCAACGGCACCCGCGCGACCCGCGCCCGGGAGAGCTGGCCGGCATAGACGGCCCGCACCGCCGGGCCGAACGAGGTTCGCGGCGGCAGCGGGAACGGCACGTCACCCACGGTCGTGGTGCCCGTGGACGGGTCGCCGTGCGCGGGCAGGGCCGTATGCACGGTGGGGGCGGTCACGGGGCAACCATGGTCATGTGCGCTCCAGGGTGCGGGATGCTCCGCCGAGGGCGAGGTAGACGTCCTCAAGTGACGGTGTGGCGAGGGTGAAGTCGTCGAGGGCGGCGAAGGCCGGGCCGGAGGTGAGCCGGGCGAGCGCCTCCCGGGCTTCGGCCGCGGGCATCCGTGTCGTCCACCGGCGACCGCTGATCTCGGCCTGCCGGGCCAGGCGCGCGATGGTCGGGTCGTCGGCGGGCGGTTCGTGACGCCACACCAGGTCCAGCCGGACGTCCTCGCTCACCGACGCCTTGAGCCGTCCCGGGGTGTCGCAGGCGATCACCCGGCCGGCGTCGAGTACCGCGACCCGGTCGAGCACGGTCTCCGCTTCGAGGACGTTGTGGGTGACCAGCAGCACGGTGACGCCGGCGGCGGCCCGGCGGCGTTCCAACGCCGACCAGACCGCGCGTCGGGCCGTCGGGTCCAGGCCGGTGGTCGGCTCGTCCAGGACGAGGACCTCACGGTCGCCGACCAGGGTGCAGGCGACCGAGGCGAGCCGGCGCTGACCACCGGACAGGTGCCGCAACGGCCGGTTCACTATCGGGGCCAGGCCGAGCTCGTCGATGACGGCCGTGCAGGCCGCCCGGGATGCCGCACGGCCGAGGCCACGCAACCGGGCTGTGGTCTCCACGGCGACGTTCACCGGCAGGTCCGCCAGGGCCATGTCACCCTGGCCGAGGTAGGCGGCGAGCCGTGACGGGATGTCGGGACGGGCGACGACGTCCCGACCGAACATCTCGATCGAGCCGGCGTCCGGCCGGATCAGCCCCATGAGCTGGCGCACCAGCGTGGTCTTGCCGGCGCCGTTCGGCCCGAGGACGCCGAACACCTCGCCGCGTCCGATATCGAGGTCGATGTCGGAGGTAGCGAGGACAGCATGCTCACCGACGCCGTGCCGACGGGTGAGCCCGCGCACGGCGTAACTCAGCACGCGGCCCATTGTCGCAGCCCGCGGGCCCGGGTTCGGCCCGAGGGGATGTGAGCTGCCGGTCGGCGGCTCGCGTACACGGGTGTGCCCCCGGGTCAGCCGGTCCGGGTCCGGCTGTGCGTCCGGCCGCGCGCCCGGATCGATCCGAGGATCCACAGCGCCTCGACCCCGTCCTTCCAGGTCAGCTTCTTGCCTTCGGCCCGGGTGCGGGCCCGGTAACTGATCGGCACCTCGAACGGCCGGATACCGCGGGCGAGGAGCTTCGCGGTCACCTCGGCCTCCATCCCGAAACCCGCGGAGGAGACGTCCAGTTCGCGGTACAGGCTGACCGGCATCAGCTTGAAGCAGGTCTCCAGGTCACTGATGTAGCTGTCGAACAGGACGTTCGCGGCCAGCGTCACCGCCTTGTTGCCCATCACGTACCAGAACGAGAACGCGGTGTTGCTGCTGAACGTCCGGGAGCCGTAGACGACCTCGGTCTCACCGGCGAGTACCGGCTCCAGCAACGCCGGGATCTCCTCCGGTGCATATTCGAGATCGGCGTCACAGATGACGAGGTAGTCACCGGTCGCGAGTCGGCTCGCGGCCCGGATCGCGGCGCCTTTGCCCTGGTTCACCGGTTGGTGCGCGATGACCAGGCGTGGATCGTCGAGGGAGGCGAGGATGGCCCGGGTCCCGTCCGTGCTGCCGTCGTCGACCACCACGAGTTCCACCTCGGACGGGTAGTCGACATCCAGCACCCGCTTGACCGCGGCGGCAAGGGTGGCCTGCTCGTTGAATACCGGCATCAGGACCGAAAGCTTCACGTTTGCGAACATTACGCGCCGATCAGTCGGTGGCCGTTGACGACCACCGTCGGGTGCCGCCAGGCCGCGGGCTCGACCAGAGGATCGGCGGGAAGGCCGACCAGCGCCGCGAAAGCGCCCACTTCGATGCGGCCGGACGGCCGTTGGCCGTCGAACCCGGCTGCCCGGGCGGCGCCCGATGTCGCCGCACGCAGCGCGCCCAGGCGTCCCAGGCCGGCGTATGCGAGCCGGTCGAGTTCCCGGGGGTCCACGCCGGGTGGACGGCTACTCGCGCCGCCCGCGTCGGTGCCGTAGATCAGGGGGACTCCGGCGCGGTGGAGCAACGCCGCGTTACGTGCGGGTGCCGGCCCGACTCCGGCGTGGCACTGCAGCGTGGAGACCACCGCCACGCCGGCGGCGGCAATCCGCTCGACGACCTCCTCAGGCAGGGGCTCCAGGGGAACATGGGCGAGTTCGTCCACGCCTGCCCGCAGCGCCATCTCGACCGCCCGGACGGTCAGCGCATGCGCGGTCACCGCGAGCCCTGCCGCGTGGGCGGCGTCCACGACGGCCCCGAGGTCGGACTGATGCAGTGGCGCACGTCCGGACGACACGCCGCCCTCGGTGCCGTCGACGCCCTCGACACACACCTTGATGAGGTCGACGCCGTCCGCCACCAGGCTGGCGACGAGCCTGCGAGCGGCAGCGGGACTGTCGACGACGGCGACCGCCTCCCCGTCGAGCGCATCCCAGTCCTGGGTGTTGCGACCGGCGGCGTTCCGCCCGGGGGCGTAGATACCGGATGCCGTCCGGCTCGCGGTCCCGCGGCGAAGCGACGACCGGTATGTCCAGGACCTGACCCCCAGGCCCCGGCCCACCGGCTCGCGCGCGAACACCTCCCGGCCCGCGCGGTCCGTACACAGGTCCGTGCGCAGGTCCGGACGCGGATCCACAGCGCCGGTGACGCGGGGCCCCGCGCCGGCAACCACGATCGGTGCGGCCATCCGCCAATGGGCCAGCCTCTCGACCGGCGAACCGAGATCACGCACCGCGACGAGTCCAGCACGCATCTCATCGTGTCCGGAGGTGGCGGTGGTCGCAAGATGAACATGGGCGTCGGTGACGCCCGGACCGATCCAGACACAGTCGATCACCTGCAGCCCGTCCGGCAGCGCCACCGCGTCACCGGGGCCCACCGCGGCCACCCGGCCGTCCACGCCGGCCACGACGACTCCGTTGAAGGCGAGGTCGGCGATACCGTCCCAGATCCGTCCCCGCAGCGCGAGACCACGGCCGATCTCGTGGCGGGTCGGCGCCCGACCGGTCACCCGGCGCGCCGCCCGCAGCGGCACGACGACCAGCGCCGGCAGGCAGCCCGAGGGTCCGTCCCGGCGCCTCACCGCAACCCCGGCCGGGGACGGCTATCAGACCGCACTGCTCATCCACACCACGATGTCGAGGATGCGAAGCGGTGTCAGCGGCGGCCCGTTGTCGGGAACGAGAGCGGACAGCCGCCGGAACTCCTCGGCGTTCTCCCGCAGGTCGTACTGCATGGCGCGGACCAGCAGCTCCATGTACTCGCGCCAGGACCGCCCGTCGCGCGGCGACGGGGGGATGCCCTGCTCGTGCTGGTAGAAGATCCTGACCTTCGAGTCGAACAGGGGCACGAGCGCGGGTCGTTTGCGGTGCAGGACCTTCGCGATCAGCGAGCCCTTGACGTCACGGTCGGAGACGTCAGGATCGTCCAGCGGGTCGTACAGGGCCGCGACAAGGTCAAGAGTAACCTCGTCCGCCTCGATCAGCTCGATTCCGGGGGGGAGTCTGTCCAGGCCGCGTTGCAACAGCGGGGTGAGCGCGGTCAGCGTGTGCATCCGGTCGACGTCCACCTGGACGCCGAGCAGGCAGGGGGCGAGCAGGTCGCCCGTGCACAGCAGGTCGGGGTCGCCGTTCGTGGCAAGCCCGTCGTAGTACGGGTAGGCATAACGCAGGCCCCGCTTGCGCGGCCCGAGGTACTCCTCAAGCAGGCTCTCCGCGTCGAAGACCTCCCGGGTGCCCATCGCCAGCTTCACCGCAGGGGCTCCTCAAGTCGTCGAATGGTGTCGTCGTGTCGTGGTGCGTCGTGTCGTGGTGCGTGTGTCGTCCATAGTGACGGACGGTGGCAGGCGTCGGCCGCAGCCACCTTCATACCGCCCAGCCCCAGCCGTATCGCCCATCCCCCGACCATCCTCCTCTGTGACCGTGACGACAGGGAAGCGGCCCGCCGTTGCGTGGTCCCCGCATCG
Organism: Frankia sp. Cppng1_Ct_nod; assembly: GCF_920656135.1. NCBI lineage: Bacteria > Bacillati > Actinomycetota > Actinomycetes > Frankiales > Frankiaceae > Frankia > Frankia sp. Cppng1_Ct_nod. Next base: position 29,877 of record NZ_CAKKTK010000038.1, read on the forward strand.
CCGCCTCGCCGCCTCGCGGGGAAGGGGAAACCGTCGCCGGGAAACCCGGATGTGACCCCATCGACCGGCAGGTAGCATCAGGCACTCGCAAGAGCTCTGAGCATCCCTCGTTGTCAGGAGTCCACCCGTGCCAACCGTCCAGATCGTCCTGCCCGGCAGCCCCTCATCGGGTGAGCGAGCGGTGACGACGGGGACGACCGCGGCCGAGGTGTTCGGCGGTGACCGGTCGGTCGTCGCGGCCAAGGTGGACGGCACCCTGCGGGACCTGGCCTACCAGCTGCGCGACGGCGACACCGTCGAGCCTGTGACCATCGACAGCGCGGACGGACGCGCGATCGTCCGCCACTCCACCGCGCACGTCCTCGCCCAGGCGGTCCAGCGGCTCTTCCCCGGGGCACGGCTCGGAATCGGCCCGCCCATCACCGACGGCTTCTACTACGACTTCGGCGTGGAGCGTCCGTTCACCCCCGAGGACCTCGAGGCACTCGACAGGCAGATGCGCCGGATCGTCCGTGACGGGCAGCGTTTCTCCCGGCGGGTCGTCACCGATGACCAGGCGCGCGCGGAGCTCGCCGGCGAACCGTTCAAGCTCGAGCTGATCGGCCTCAAGGGCGGAGCCGGCGTCGACTCGGAGGCCGGCGTCGAGGTCGGTGCGGGCGAGCTGACCATCTACGACAACCTGGACGCGAAAAGCGGCGACGTCTGCTGGAAGGACCTGTGCCGCGGCCCGCATGTGCCGTCCACCCGGTACATCCCGGCGTTCAAGCTGATGCGCACCGCTGCCGCCTACTGGCGCGGAAGCGAGAAGAACCCTCAGCTCCAGCGCATCTACGGAACAGCGTGGGAGTCGAAGGACGCGCTGAAGAACCACCTGACGATGCTCGCCGAGGCGGAGAAGCGCGACCACCGCCGGCTCGGCGCCGAACTCGACCTGTTCTCGGTCCCCGAGGAGATCGGGTCGGGTCTGGCGGTGTTCCATCCCAGGGGCGGAGTCATTCGAAAGGTGCTGGAGGACTACTCCCGCCGACGCCACGAAGAAGCCGGCTATTCCTTCGTCTACACCCCGCACGCGACCAAAAAGCAGTTGTTCGAACTGTCCGGTCACCTGGACTGGTACGCCGACGGCATGTACCCGCCCATGGAGCTGGACGAGGGCCAGCAGTACTACCTCAAGCCCATGAACTGCCCCATGCACAACCTGATCTACCGGGCGCGGGGACGGTCGTACCGCGAGTTGCCGCTGCGGTTGTTCGAGTTCGGCACGGTCTACCGGTACGAGAAGTCCGGGGTGGTGCACGGGCTGACCCGCGCGCGCGGTTTCACCCAGGACGACGCGCACATCTACTGCACCCTCGAGCAGATGCCGGGTGAACTCGACAGCCTGCTGACCTTCGTCCTCGACCTGCTGCGTGACTACGGCCTGACCGACTTCTACCTGGAGCTGTCCACCAAGGACCCCGAGAAGTTCGTCGGTACCGACGCCGAATGGGCCGAGGCGACCGAAACGCTGCGCCAGGCCGCGTCCAAGCAGGGGCTGGACCTCGTGCTCGACCCGGGCGGCGCCGCGTTCTACGGCCCGAAGATCTCCGTTCAGACAAAGGACGCGATCGGCCGGACCTGGCAGATGTCGACGATCCAGGTCGACTTCCAGCTTCCGCAGCGCTTCGATCTGGAGTATCAGTCCTCGGACGGCACCCGCAAGCGTCCGGTCATGATTCATCGCGCGTTGTTCGGCTCGATCGAGCGGTTCTTCGCGGTGCTCCTCGAGCACTATGCCGGGGCGTTCCCACCCTGGCTGGCGCCGGTGCAGGTGGTCGGTATCCCGATCACCGACGAGCACGTGCCGTACCTGCGGGAGGTCGCCGAGACGCTGCGCGCCCGCGGGGTCCGCGTCGAGGTGGACACCTCGGACGACCGGATGCAGAAGAAGATCCGGACAGCGCAGAAACAGAAGGTGCCGTTCATGCTGCTCGCCGGGGACGCGGACGTGGCCGCGGGGGCGGTTTCCTTCCGTTACCGCAACGGCGATCAGCGTAACGGCATCCCGGTCACCGAGGCCATCACCGAGATCGTCACCGCCATCGACACCCGCGTCCAGGTCTGACGCCGCTCTGGTACCGGATCCGCTACCAGAGCGGGTACCATTCAGAGCGCGGCTGTCAACCTTCGGCTGCGCCCGGAGACCGAGGCTGCACCACCCGCCCTGACAAGCGCGCTAACCGCTTCCGGCGAGACCGGCGGCCGATTTCCGCGGCAGCGCCTGCTCGGTCCAGATGATCTTGCCTGACCGGGTCTGGCGGGTGCCCCAGCGTTCGGTGAGGTGGGCGACCAGCAGCAACCCGCGTCCACCCTCGTCGAAGCTGTGTGCCTGGCGCAGGTGGGGGGCCGCGCTGCTGCCGTCGGACACCTCGCAGATGAGCGTACTGTCCAGAATCATCCGCACCTGGATGGGTGTACGGGCGTGACGGAGGGCGTTGGTGACAAGCTCGCTGACGATCAGCTCCGTGGTGAAGGCGTTCTCCTCGAGCTTCCAGGCCGCGAGCTGGCGGGATGCCCGCGCCCGGGCGCTCGCGACGACCGCGGGTTCAGCCGGCAGTTCCCAGGAGGCCACCCGGTCGGAGTCGAGGGCGTGGGTACGGGCGATGAGTAGAGCGACGTCGTCCGTGGGGCGCTCGTGGAGCAGCGCCGTGAGCACTGAGTCGCAGATGCTGTCCAACGGAGGCGGGGGACGCAGGGAGCCGTCAGCACGGAGGTGGATCTCGGTCAGCACCCTACGCATTTCGTTCAGCCCCGTCTCGATGCCGCGTTCACGGGATTCGACCAGACCGTCGGTGTAGAGGACGAGCAGGCTACCGTCAGGTAGTTCGCACTCTTCTCCCTCAAAGGGCAGGCCGCCCAGACCCAGTGGAGGGCCTGCCTGCAGGTCCAGGAAATAGGTCTCGCCCTCAGGGGTGACGACAGCCGGGACGGGGTGGCCAGCACGGGCGAGTGAACAGATACGGGAAACCGGATCGTAAACCGCGTACAGGCAGGTGGCGCTCAGATCGCTTTCCGTCTCGCCCAGGGGGACGTTCTCCTCGGCGACCAGACGCGTCACCACGTCGTCGAGCCGGGTGAGTAGTTCCTCGGGCGGGAGGTCGAGATCCGCGAGTGTCCGGACGGCGGTACGCAGCCGGCCCATGGTCGCGGCGGCGTGGATGCCGTGGCCGACCACATCGCCGACCACCAGGCCGACACGGCTCCCCGAAAGTCTGATCACGTCGAACCAGTCGCCGCCAACAGCGACGTGGGAACCGGCGGGCAGGTAGCGGGAAGCCACGTCTATCGCGATCTGTTCGGGTAGCCGCTGCGGGAGCAGGCTGTGCTGGAGGGTGAGTGCGGCGGCGCGTTCCCGGGTGTACCGGCGCGCGTTGTCGACGCAGACGGCCGCCCTCGCGACGATCTCCTTGGCGAGCACGAAGTCGTCCTCCTCGAACGGTTCCGGCCGCTGGTGACGGAGGAAAAGAACCACCCCGAGCGTGATTCCGCGGGCTCTCACCGGCAGCGCAATGGAGGAGTGCACCCCGAACTTGTGGACGTAGGTGTCGCGTATCGGGTCGTTACCGGCCCATGGGTTGTCATTGGATCCCCAACTGCGGTACAGGATGGCTTCCCCGGTGGCAAGGCACAGCGCAAAGGGCGATTGCGCGGGGTAGGAGGCCACCTCGCCCGGCCTGATGACCGCCTCGGGCATGCCCGGCAGGACGGAGTCGACCGCGATCCGGCGGAGCGCCGCGCTCCTCGTGACCGGGCCGGAGCCCGGCTCCTCACCGCGCAGAACGGTTTCCAGCAGATCGATGGTGGCGAAGTCGGCGAGCCGGGGGACGACGACCTCGATCATTTCTTGAGCGGTCCGGGTCACGTCGAGAGTACTGCCGATACGGGTACTCGCCTCGTTCACCAACGCGAGCCGCTCCCGCGCCACGTGATGTTCGGTGGAGTCGAGCCCCAGGACCAGCACGCCGAGAACCTCACCGGCCGGGTCCTTCACCGGAGAGAACACCGTGTTCCAGAGGAGCCTGTCTCTTTCACCCGGTGCGCGGTCCGGACCGAAGAGCCGGTGATGCACCGGTTCCCCGGTCTGGGCCGCCCTCCGCGCCTGAGCCACGGACTCCTCGGTTTCCGGATTCAGAACGATATCGGTCAATCGCAGGCCAAGACCGTCGGCCTCGCTCGGCAGCCCGAGCATGCAGCACATCGCGGCGTTCAGCCGCACGTGTCGCATGTCCGTGTCGAGCAATGCGGCATGGACCGGCATCTCGGTGAACGCCCGGTCCAGCATCGCCCGGACGTCCCCGATGTCGCGTGCCCGACCCGGGTCCGCAACCGGTGGGGACCCGACCGGGGACCCGACCAGGAACCACTGGGTCCCCCCGGCCGCGTCCTGCAGGGGGTGTGCACGGATCTGCAGGCCGAGGCTGCGACCGCCGCGATGGCGCACGGTGAGCCTGACGCTGGACGGCTGGCCCGTCTCGGCGGCCCTGCGGACGGTTTCCGGGAGGTCTGTGGCGAGCAGGTCGGAAGCGGGGCAACCGACGATCTCTGTCGTCGAGTAGCCGAGCAGCAGGTGAGCCTGCTCGCTCCAACCCACAACGACGCCGCGGGAGTCGATTACGGCGCTGGCCGGTTCCTCACGAGTCATCATCGCCCCCGGTGAATCCTTTCCCCCGGGTTGCCCGGACGAACCGGTATCGGCACACGTCGCTCGCCATGCAGGGCCGGTCCGCCGTCGTGGTGGGCCTCAGGGTCATTTCGTAGTCGACAGACCAAGTCGATCACTTCTGGCCGCGGCCGGAGACGGATCTCACCGGGCAGATCCCGGACCGGATCAGCCGGCCGGGCCCACTCGCTGAAGGTGACCAGATCGGTTAGGCGGACTCGGCGATCACCCGGCCGGACTTCACGGCTGCGACCAGAGCGGCATGGTCACGTTCGTTCTGGTCGGCGTAGGCCTCGGCGAAGTGGGTGAGCGCCCGGTCGAACACGTCGCTGCGGCCGAGGTAGGAGGCGAGGGCGATCCTGTCCCCGGATCTGGCGTGCGCACGGGCCAGCGTCATCCCGCACAGTCCGGCGAACGAGCGCATGTTCTGCGGCGCCATCTCGTCCACCGGGATGATGCCCTTCCAGTCGTACAGCTGGCGGACGTAGAAGTCCCGTACCCGGCCGTCGATGCCCATCCCCTGATGCCAGCCCAGGAAAATGTCGCTGGCCGCCTGCATCAGCCGTTGGCCGGAGACGACCCGCTGCCCCTGGTTGGCATACTCGCTGGCCGGCAGATGATCGGCCAGCACCGAAGTGTCCGCCTCCTTCACCTGTAGGAGCAGCGGATCATGGTCGTCCCGGCCGAGCATGAGGACGATCCAGCACCGGGTACCGACGCTGCCGACACCGACGACCTTGCGGGCGACGTCGACGAGGCGGTACTGACCGAGCAGGACGCGGCGCTCCGACGACAGGGACTCGCGGTACTCCTCGATGATCACGGCAAGCCGCTCGGCCAGCGCGTCGCCTTCGACCCCGGTGAACAGGTCCCGGATCGGCACGAGCAGCGGTGGGTCCGCCACGATCCGCCGCTCGCCGTCCACGAACGTGGTGAGCTTCTCGAACGCCCGCAGACTGTCGCGGGACCGGGCCCGGCTCACCGTCCGGGTGACACGCCTGCGCCTGGCCTTCGACATCTGATCCAGATACTGGGCCTCAAGCTGTTCGACGTTCACCTGGGCGTACCAGACGGCGAGGTTGCCCATGTCCGCGAACCGGTGCATCCACTCCCGGTAGAACCGGACCATGGCCATGACCACCGTCCGCCGTTCGGCGCCGCTGAACCCGTTGTGCCGGCCGGCGATGACGAAGCTTGCCGCCAGCCGTTTGACGTCCCACTCCCACGGGCCCGGCAGGGTCTCGTCGAAGTCGTTGATGTCGAACATCAGGTGACGTTCGGGTGAGGCGAGCAGACGGAAGTTCAGCAGATGGGCATCACCGCACAGTTGCGCCGTGATCCCGGTACGTGGCGTCGTCGCCAGGTCACCCGCCATGATCGCAGCCGCGCCCCGGTAGAACCGGAACGGGGACTCGATCATCCGCCCGTACCGGATCGGTACCAGCTCGGGCACCCGGGTCGACGACTGCCTCTCGACGACGTCCACCGGGTCCGGTCGTTTCGGCGCCGGTTCGAACTCGCCGTGGCTTGAGCGGGGCACGGTGGCCCGTGCCGCCTTCCCTCGGGCGACCCGTTCCTGCGGGGTTCCGAAACGCCCGCCGGGCCGCTGCGGGACCTGGCCGTTCACTGAGCTCGCGGGTGCTGCTGTCACGCTCATCGACAACCTCCCTGCTCCACACCGTCCACATGACGGGCCTGGCACACATCCCCCGGGCCCCACGGCACCTTGGGGATTCCCGGCTACGGGCAAGATCCACCCCAGACCTGTCCAGCCGGCAGATCGCCGGCCAACTCAACACCGACGGGCTGCGCCCGCCCAAACGCGCCGACCGGTCCGGCCCCGGTGGTTACACCCTGCTACCACAACCGTCCTGTAGCCGGTAGCCGCGCGAATACGACATCCTGCCTACTGCGAAGAGCCCCTAATGGACCGATTGGACGGGTTGGGCGACGGCGTCACGGTCGTCGTTCCGTCGGTGGCCGGGATGAGTACTATTCCCGTGATCCGCTCAGCCCTGTTGGCGAAGATCGGCGCAAAGGGCGGGCGGCTGCTCACGCTCGCGACAGAGGAACAGCGAAGCGGCTAGGAATAACCCCTCCGCTGGCCCCACACCTTCGACACGACCGCACCGCACCGCACCAGAGTTCCAAATTGCCGGTTGGGGAGGAAAGGGTGTTTCACGGTTGACCATGAGAACGGAGACACAGTCGCGGTGCTCCCGGAGCTGTCGACGTAGCGCACGTTTCTCAAACCCACGGAACCACGAAGGTTCTCACACAGCGTGAGGCCACAACCGGAAGGAAGAACGACATGACGACCGTCGTAGCCGAGACGAGAACGGCGCGCAGCACGGTGGCCCCCGACCTTTTCGACCAATTGGTCGAACGGATCACGGCGGACCGCCGCGTCGGCAAGGACCACGCCGAACAGGTCATGGACCAAGCGCTGTTGTTCCTGCATGCGTGCGCCGCGAACCCGGAAGCCGCACTTGTACCCAGTAGGGCGATTGACCCCGGTTGGCACGCCTTCCTGCTGCACACGCGGGCGTACGCGCAGTTCTGCCGGACGTACGCGGGGGGCTTCATCCACCACCAACCCGAGGACCCCCACGGCGGGCCGATCGGCCTGACGGAACAGGCAGCCACCCACCTCCGTACGCTCGACGCGATCGAACGAACCGGATACGTCGTCGTCCCAGAACTGTGGACGCTCGACTCGGCGAAGTGCAGCAAGTGCAGCGCCTCCGGCAAGGACTGCGACGAGAACACCGAAACTCAACTCCCGAGCTAGCGACATCCGAGGACAAACATGACCGTGGACTGGGACGACCTGCCGAAAACGGTCCGGGAGGCCGCGCAAAACCGCGTCGGCGCTGTCACAGACGCAACCACCGTACGCGGCGGACAGAACTGTGACGTCGCAACCGTGCTACAGACGGTAGGCGAATCCGTCTTCCTGAAAGGTGTCCACGGAGTCAGTCGTCGAATGCGGTTTTTGAGGAACGAGGCCGACGCCGGCCGGATCACGGCCGGCGTCGCCCCCGCCGTTCTTTTCTCAGACGACGTCGAGGACTGGTTCGTGGTGGGATTCGAATACATCCACGGCCGAGACGCGAACCTCGCCCCGAACTCGGACGACCTCGGGCGTGTCGCCGCGACGCTTCAACGAATCAGCACCGTTCGAGCGCCTCACCTTCGCGCACTTCGGGACCGCTGGAGCCCGGCGGACTCCTGGGAACTGCTTACGGATTTGGAACCGGAAACGACCCTGGCGGAACGAAAAACCCGCGAACTGTCGTAATGGTCGGATCTTGTGCTCGACCGGATCGACGGTGACCGGTTAGTCCACACCGACCTCCACGGCGGTCAATTCCTCGTCGGCAAGAATGGCGACTTCCACGTAGTCGACTGGGGATGGCCTGCCGCCGGAGCCGACTGGATAGACACCGCGTTCGTGGTCATCCGACTCGTCGAAGCAGGCCACAGACCCGAACAGGCCGAGGAATGGGCAAAATCGGTGCCGTCGTGGTCACGACTGGACCGCGATACTGTGACAGCCTTCGCAGTCTACGTCGCCGGGCTATGGAGCTACCGTGCGGCGACAACTCGGCAAGCAGGCGCCAAAAAACGGGCCGCCGTCGCACGTCGATACGCTACGTGGCTTCTCGCTAGCGGAATCTGAAGACTCGAATGAGTCAGTCCAGATGTCGGGGACGCCTACATCGTGTGGTTCCCGGAAATCGTCGAGATAGCCCGTGCGACCCGTGCGGCAATGGCACGGGCCGTCGACTACCTGACGACCGAGGCCGGGATACCTTCGTAAAGGACGGCGACGGGGCTGGCCGCGGTCAGCGTGACCATGCCGGACCAGGTCAGGGACCCGGCCGCGGGCAGACTGTCGTCACCCAGCATGATCGCCCGCTCCACGCCGGTGACGGTGACCGTCGAACCCGGGTCGATCATGGTCGTCGGAACGCGCAGCACCTCGACCGTGGCGATGTCGTCCAGCCGCGTACCCACGGGCAGTTCCACCGCGGTGGCGGCCGAACCGTCCCGTTGCAGGGTCCAGCCCGCGATCGCGTGGTCCGACCGGTAGAGGACGCCGGGGGTCCGGCGCAGCCGGACACCGACCGCGGTACCGACCCAGCCGAGGTTTCCGCCGGCCAGGCCCGCGGAAACCTCGGCTGGGCCGACGGCCGGGCCCGCGGTGGTCTTGCGGACCACGATGTACAGGTAGTTCCGAGGGTCGGACAGCGCGGGTGTGTCCGGCGACGCCACCGGTTCGGTCTTTCCTTCCCGCCGTACCTCGGCGGCGGACACCTGGTATGCCCAGGGATTGGCATCCATCATCCGCTCCCGCGCCTGACCCGCCACGGGTTCGCGGTCGGCGGCGGGCATGAACCGCATGCCGGGGTCGACGAGCACGTCACACACGTTGTTGTTGCTCGTGCACGTCTGGAGCACGGGATGACCATGCTCGTAGCTTCCCCTGAACGGTACGACCACATGGTTGGGACCCTGGTACACCGCCGTACCCGCCACCGTGGACCCCTCGGCGTCGACCTCGACCCGGTACACCCACTCGATGTCGGTCTGCCGTCCCCACCGGGCCTGCACAACCGCCGGGTCATTGCCGGTCCCGCCGTCCTCGTTGCTCCACATGACGCTGTACTCGAACAGCGTGTGGCCAGGGCGGGCCGCGACCGCGTCCTCGGTGTGCCAGGCGAGCAGCGGGGTGTCGGTGTGGTTGTTCTGGAACCGGCCGCCGAGGTCGGGCAGGGACCGCCCGTACAGGACGGGGGCGGTCGCGAGCGCCCGGGATGCCGCCGCCCCGGGCGGGACGACCGCGACCGCCGGACCACGCAGGACCACCGTGCGCGCTGCCGCGACGGAGGCCTCCCCGTCCACCGCGAGCGTCAGCGTGTGGACGCCGGCGGGCAGGTACCCGAGCTGGACGCGCCTTGCGATCGGATGCTGCGACCAGACGACGATGTCGGTGGCAAGCCGCCCGTCCACATCGACGGCAACCACCGCGGACTCGTCGTCCCGTGTTGCCCAGTCGATCCCGGGGGCTTCGGCGGTGACGTCCAGCAGCCCCTCCCCGCCGGTCTGCGAGCGGACGGTCAGCCTATACGGGGAGCCCGCGCGTACCAGCGTGATCGGTGTTTCCTGCGGGACAGGGGTTCCCCCCGAGACCGGCACGCTCCCCGAGACCGGCACGGTCCCGGGGTCGGCGGAGACGTCACCGACCCCACCCCACGCCAACGCGTCCACACACAGCACGACAACAACCAGCAACAACACAGCGCAAACCCGCCACTCCCGCGTAGCTGTCACGACAGCTCAAAGCTGCTCGGGCCGCAACGGCGTGAAAACGACGGAGCCCACCGAGCCGGCGGTGCCAGGTGGCGCCGCGTCCACCAGCCGGACCGACGTCATCCCCGCAAGGATGACAAGCCGCTCGACGGGAGCGCGCACCACCGCCCCGTACAGGCAGGCGCAGGAGTCACGCAGCGCCGCGGCCTCGTCCGCGGCAAGCTGACGCGTGTCGCTGTCGGTCGCGGCGTCCGCCCGGCGGGCCGCGGCGTCGCCGGCCTGCTCGAATGCGGCCCGGACGTCGGCCGCCGGATCGAGAATGTCCGCGGACAGCGTCGGGCCGTCGGGTGGGACCCGGAAGAACACCCGGACCGTGCGGAAGTCCTGGAGCAGCCCGAGCGTCTGCTCCGGCGTCCGGTAGCCGGGGAAGCTGACGACCGCGTAGGTGTCGGGCTGGTCCGCGGCCTGCGCCAGCGCGGCAAGTCGCATCCGGGCGACGGTCAGGTAGCCGTCGATCGGCTCGTCCGGGCTCGGGCCCACCTGCACGGTCTGCGGCCGGGGCGCCGTCTGGACGGGGGTCGCCAGCGCCGTACCGCTCGGATCGGCCTGCGCCCCGGCGGGCGGACGCCCCGACGGTCCGGCCCGGCCCTCGGGGCGTCCGGCTGCCGGCCCCCGCACCAGCCCGGCGACCGCGCTCACCCCGATCATGCCGACCGCACCCAGAACCATGATCCGCATTCCTCGCTCGAGGAGGGTGCCGTCCATGCCGCGCCGGGCGTCGTCAGGCCTGACGACCCTGCGGTCCATGCGGACGGCGAACGCATGGCGGATCCGCGAAACACGGGTGCCGACCGCATCCATGATCTGAACGGCAACCGGGAACACGCGTTCGTCCAGACGGTCGAGCGCGCTGAGCGCACCCTGGACGGACGCGGCGGCAGCCCGCGTCACCTCGCGCCTTCCCACCTGGCACTTCAAGACCTGGGCGACCTGGGTGACCTGGGTGACCTGGGTGACCCGGCATTTCGCGATCTGGCGCCCGATGGCGGTCACGACTGCTGCCGAAGAAGGGACACCGCCCCCGCAAGATCAGGTGGATCGGGACTGGTGAACGTCACCCACCGCCCGTCCGCGGGATGCGCAAAGGACAGTCGGGCGGCATGCAGCCACTGCCGCGCCAACCCGAGCCTGCCGGCAAGAACCGGATCGGCACCATAGGCGAGATCACCGACGCAGGGATGGCGCAGCGCCGACATGTGTACCCGGATCTGGTGGGTGCGCCCGGTCTCCAGCCGCACCGACAGCAGCGAAGCGGCCCGGAACGCCTCTTCCGTGTCGTAATGCGTGATGCTGGGTTTGCCGTCCGCGACCACGGCGAAGAGCCCCGGTTTACGCGGATGACGGTCGATCGGTGCGTCCACCGTGCCGCTTGAAGGATCAGGATGCCCCTGCACCAGAGCACGATAGGTCTTCTCGACCTCCCGATCCCGAAAAGCCCGCTTCAACACGGTGTAGGCGTGCTCACTTTTCGCGACAACCATTATTCCCGTTGTACCGACGTCGAGGCGGTGCACCACGCCCTGGCGTTCGGCCGCACCGCTGGTCGCGACGCGGTAGCCCGCGGCGGCAAGTCCGCCGATCACGGTGGGGCCGGTGAAACCGGGCGCGGGATGGGCCGCCACCCCGACCGGCTTGCTCACGACCACGATGTCCTCGTCGTCGTGGATCACCTGCAGGCCCGGTACGGGCGTCGCCTCCACCTGCACCGGACGCGGTGGCGCCGGCAGCTCGATGTCGAGCCACGCCCCGCCCCTGACCCGGTCGGAACGTCCCCGCACGGTTCCGTCGACGCTGGCATGGCCGTCGTCGACGAGCTGGGCGGCGGCAGTGCGGGACAGCCCGAAAAGCCGGGCGATCACAGCGTCCAGGCGCAGCCCGTCCAGCCCGTCGGGAACCGGCAGGGCGCGCCTGGCCCGACCTGTCGTTGCTCCCCCGCTACTCATCACGTTCGCCGGCACCTGCCGCCCGTCGCCCGTCCAGACCGATCCCTCGTCCCGCCAGGATGACCGCGAGCACACCACCGATCACGATTGCCGAGTCCGCGATGTTGAAGACGGGCCAGTGGTGCAGGTGGATCCAGTCGACAACGTGCCCGCGTAGCGGGGCCGGTGCCCGAAAGATCCGGTCGGTGAGGTTCCCGAGCGCGCCACCGAGCAGGAACCCGAGGACGATCGCCCACGGTGTCGACTTCAAGGTCCGGGCGGTCCGCGCAATGACGCCGACAACGGCGAGGGCGACGATACTGAACAGTACGGTCGCGCCGCCCGCGAGGCTGAACGCGGCTCCCGGGTTGCGGGTCAGCTGAAGGTCCAGCACACCGGGGACCAGATCGACGGGAGCCCGGTCCGACAGGTGCGCCACCGCGAGGATCTTGGTTACCGCGTCGGTGGTGACCACCGTGAGAGCCGCCCCGACCAGCACGGCCACCGCTCGTGGCGATCGAACGGCGAGCGGGGCTCCGCCCTGGTTGATGCTCTCCTCTTCGGTGCCCGGTCCGGCGCTCTGTTGTCCGGCGCTCTGTTGTCCGGCGTTCTGTTGTCCGGCGTTCTGTTGTCCGATGACGGTCCCCTCGTCATGCGATGAGCCGTCGGGGCTCGGCCCGCCGAAGCTCAGGCCCGGTTGGATGCCTTCCGCCCAGGCGGTCGCATCTCCGCCCGTGGACGATGTCTCCCGCACCCGACCCACTCTACGGCCAGGCCACACCGTGACCGTCAGCCAACCGTCAGTCGAGGTTGTGCTTGACCTGCCAGATCGGCCTTCCCGGCTGGCCGGCCGTGGCTACGCCGAACGTCCCAGTCCCGCCACCTCCTTGCGGAAGAACGTACTCTGCGCACGGCTGTTGCCCTCCCGGAAAGGGCGCATCGTGTCCAGGATGTCCAGATGATTACGCAGGCAGATGGAGCCGGGTCAACGGCACGGGTCAACGCCGTCCACGGCGCGACGCGATCATCGTCACCACCGGAACCAATCACAGCCACCGCTCGACGTGCCGATCCCGCTGTGGGGGTGTCGTGCAGATCTCAAACAGGCCCTAAAATGGCGG
>NZ_CAKKTK010000039.1:0-42377 GCF_920656135.1 Frankia sp. Cppng1_Ct_nod
CGACGAGCTCACCCTTGCCGCGCTCGCCCGGTTCGTACTCGACTCCATGAAGGTCAACCCACTGGCGGAGCTGTCGGTGATGCTCGTCGAACTGTCCGCGATGGAGGAGCTGCACGTCCGCTACATGGGCGAGGAAGGCCCGACGGACGTGCTGGCATTCCCTCAGGACGACGCCTTCGACCCGTCCGCGCCCGATTCGGGTGAGGACGATCCGACCCTGCTGCTCGGCGACGTCGTCTTGTGCCCGGAGGTCGCCCGCAAGCAGGCGGCGAAGGCCGGCCACTCGACCGAACACGAAATGCATCTGCTGTGCACCCACGGGATCCTTCACCTGCTCGGCTACGACCACGCCGAGCCGGAGGAGGAGCGAGAGATGTGGACCGTGCAGTCCCGGCTGCTGGCATCCTGGAGCGCCGCCCGCACCGCCGGTGCTTCCTGAGCACGGCCCGGGGGAGTTGACAGGACGGGCCCATGGGTTCTGGGGATGTTCCACTGCTGCTGCTGGCGGTCGTCGCCGCGCTGTTCGCGGCCGGAATCGGCTGTATCGACGCGGCGCTGACCCGGATCTCCCGGGTCTCGGTCGAGGAGTTCGTCCGCGCCGGCCGCCCGCGCGCCGCGCGCCTGGCCACGATCGTCGCCGATCCCGGTCGTTACCTCGCGCTCCTGCTGCTGCTGCGGATCGTCGGGGAGATGGTGGCGGCGGCCTGCGTGACCGTGGTCGCGGTGCGTACCTACGGCGCCGGGTTCACGGCTGTCGGTCTCGGGGCGCTGGTCGGCACGTTGTTCGCCTACATCCTCGTCGGGGTGATGTTCCGGACGCTGGGCCGCCAGCACGCCCCCGCAGTCGCGCTCGCCACCGCCGGCCTCACCGCCTGGCTCGGCCGGATGTTCGGGCCGCTGCCACGGCTGCTGATCGCGTTCGGTAACGCGGTCACCCCGGGGCCCGGCTACCGCGACGGCCCGTTCGCCACCGAGGCGGAACTGCGCGACCTCGTCGATCTCGCCGAGGAACGTGACGTCATCGAACGCGGCGAACGCGACATGATCGCTTCCGTGTTCGAGCTGGGGGACACCCTGGTCCGGGAGGTCATGGTCCCCCGTCCCGACATGGTCTACATCGAGTCGTCCAAGACCGTCCAGCAGGCCATCTCGCTGGCGCTGCGCAGCGGCTTCTCCCGCATCCCGGTGACCGGGGACACCGTCGATGACGTCGTCGGGATCGCCTTTCTCAAGGACATGGTCGGCCGCGAGCGCGAAGGCTGGGAGTCCCGGCCCGTGGCGGATGTGATGCGTCCGCCCGCGCTGGTTCCGGAGAGCAAGCACGCCGACGCGCTGCTGCGTGAGATGCAGGCGTCCCGTACCCACATGGCGATCGTCATCGACGAGTACGGCGGGACCGCCGGACTCGTGACCATCGAGGACATCCTTGAGGAGATCGTCGGAGAGATCACCGACGAGTACGACACCGAGACCCCGCCGGTGGAGTGGATCGACGATGACACCGCCCGGGTGACCGCCCGGCTCGACGTGGATGACCTCGGAGAGCTGTTCGACACCGACGAGCTGCCCGGATCCGATGACGTGGAGACGGTTGGCGGCCTTCTGGCGAGCGCGCTGGGACGGGTACCGATCCCGGGGGCGACCGCGACGGTCGGTGTGCTGACCCTCACCGCCGAGAGCGCCGCCGGGCGGCGAAACCAGATCGGTACGGTGGTGGTCCGACGGCTGTCCCGTGGCACCGAGGACTCTTCGGCCGCCAGGCCCCGGGGCGAGGACGTCCGGGGGGACAGCAGACGGGACGGCGATGGCCACGGCCGCCGCCGTGACGACAACGGCCGTGACCATCACGGCCGCGATGACAACGGCCGCGATGTGGACACCTCCGGCTCGGGTACCCGCCGCGCCGCGTCGGGTACCCGGACGTGAGCAGACAGGAGACAGGGGTAGCCGTGTCAGATCTGGACTCGGGCCAGTTCGATCCCGGCGCGCTGGAAGCGGAGGATGCCAAGCTCGTAACCCTCGCGCGCTCAGCCAGGCTGAGGGCCTACGTCCCGCGGGGCGGTGACGTCGCAGCCGAGGGCGCGGCCGTCCGCGACGCCGACGGGCGGACCTATGCGGCGGCGACCATGGAGAACGCCGACGGGCGGCTGACCGTGTCGGCGCTTCGGGCGGCGGTGGCCGCGGCGGCGTCCAGTGGAGCGCGCCGCTTCGAGGCGGCGGCGGTCGTATCCGCACGGGTGTCGTTGCCTGATGCCCGGCGCAGCCCCGACACGCCCGACACGCCGGACGCCGATGACCTGCTGACGCTGGGCGAGTTCGGCGCCGGTGTGCCGGTGTACCTCGCCGGCCCGGACGGTGTGGCCCATGGCCGGGTGACCACCTGATGGCTGCCGCCGCGGAGACCGGACCGGGGTTCCGGTCCGGGTTCACCTGTTTTGTCGGACGTCCCAACGCGGGCAAGTCCACGTTGACCAACGCGCTCGTCGGGTCGAAGGTCGCGATCACCAGCGGGCGTCCGCAGACGACCCGGCACGCTGTCCGTGGCATCGTGCACCGTGACGACGCGCAGCTGGTGCTCGTCGACACCCCCGGGCTGCACCGGCCCCGGACCCTGCTCGGCCAGCGTCTCAACGATGTGGTGCGCGCCACCTTGTCCGAGGTGGACGTGGTCGCCTTCTGTGTCCCCGCGAACGAGGCGGTCGGACGCGGCGACCGGTTCATCGCCGAGGAGCTCGCCCGGTTGCCGAAGCGGACGCCGGTGGTCGCGGTGATCACCAAGACCGATCTGGTTCCCGACCGCGATGCCCTGGGCGCGCAGCTGCTCGCGGTCTCGTCCCTCGCGGACTTCGCCGACGTGGTGCCGGTCAGTGCGGTGTCGTCGTTTCAGGTGGGTGTGCTCGCGGATGTGCTGGTCGGGCGGTTGCCGGCCGGCCCGCCCCTGTACCCGGACGGCGAGCTCACCGACGAGCCCGAGCAGGTGATGGTTGCCGAACTCGTCCGCGAGGCCGCCCTGGAAGGCGTCCGGGACGAGCTGCCGCATTCCCTGGCCGTCGTCGTCGAGGAGATGATCCCCCGCGAGGACCGTCCGGCGGACCGCCCGTTGCTGGACGTCCATGTGAACGTCTACGTCGAACGGCCGAGCCAGAAGGCGATCATCATCGGCGCGAAGGGCGCCCGCCTGAAGGACGTCGGGACACGGGCCCGCGGCCAGATCGAGGCGCTGTTGGGGACGCCGGTCTTCCTGGACCTGCACGTCAAGGTGGCCAAGGACTGGCAGCGCGACCCCCGCCAGCTGCGCAAGCTCGGCTTCTGACCGTCCGTTCCGTAGGTGGACCCCCACCGGCTGTAGGTGGAAACCGTCGTCCTGGCGTTGGAAACCACCTACGCGTTCCGTTCTGGGATGTGGGTCGGCGCGCCGAACAGCCAGACCAGGGTGACGGCCGCCAGCGTCTCCGCGGTGAGCAGGGCGACGAGGACGACGAGCTGGAACCGTGCCGCGGCCGTGGGGCTGGCTCCGCCGAGCAGCGCGCCGACGAACGCGCCGGGCAGGGTGACCAGCCCGACCGTGCGGGTCTGGTCGACGGCGGGCAGCAGGGCCTCCCGGATGGCGTCACGGGTGAGGTCCGCGACCGCCTGGCGAGGGGTGGCGCCGAGCGCGAGCCATGCCTCGACCTCGTCGCGGCGGCGCACCATCGCATCGAACAGCCGCCGGCCTGCGAGGGTGCAGGCGGTCATGGTCCCGCCGATCACGATCCCACCGGCGGCGACCAGATAGCGCGCGGACCGGTCGAGCAGCGGTACGGCGAAGACGATCCCGAGGGTGACCACCGCGCCGACCGCGCTGGCGGTGAGAACGACCCGCCTGGCATGAGGGAAGCCGGCGAGGCGGCCTGCCGCGGTCAGGGTTGCGACGGTGAGCATCACGGCGAGGACCAGTGCCGTTGTCGCAGGCGCGGCCAGCACCCCGCGCAGGGCCAGGCCGACCAGGGTGAGCTGGGCCGCGGCCCGAACGGTGGCGATGACCACCGCCCGGCGCAGCCGTACCCGGGCGACGGTGAGGCAGGCGACCGCGACGGCGAGCAGGCCGCCCAGGCCCACGGCCATCCGAACGGCATCGCCCACAGGCATAGTGTGCGGCGTCCGTGGGGAAGGAGGGGCGATGGCTGGCGTGCGGCGGGTGATCCCGCTGACCCTGGGATGGGCCGAGGTGCCGTACTCGATGTCGGTGTACGGCGCCGCGGACGACGTCCGGTTGCGTGAACCCGTCCCGGCGTTGCTGCTGGAGGTCGACGGGGGCTGGCTGCTGATCGACACCGGGTTCAATCCGGCGTTCGTCCGCGACCCCGCGCTGTGCCGCCGGTTCCACCGGGACACGGGCGTCGAGGTCTGGCTGCCGGCGGGAGACGCCGACCCGCTGGAGGCCGAACTCGACCGGGTCGGGCTCGCGCTCGACCGGTTGGACGCGGTGGCCGTCTCCCACCTGCACAACGACCACGCCGGCGGCCTGCGTCACTTCTCCGGACGACAGACCCCCGTGCACATCCAGCGCCGTGAGCTTGACCACGGCCTGGGCACGCACCCGGCGGACCTGGAGGCCGACGGCATCATCCGGGTCGACTTCGACCACCCGCGGATCGCCTGGCAGGTGGCGGATGGCGACACCGAGATCGCGCCGGGGGTGACCGCCGTCCTCACCGCCGGGCACACCCCCGGTCATCAGAGCTTCGTCGTCGAACTGGACCCGTCGGTGGGCGGTGGTGGGTACGTCTTCGCGTTCGACGCCGCGGACCTGCAGGAGAACATCGACGAGGAACGGGCGGTCGGCGGGTCCATCGGCGTATCACCGGAGGCGACCGTGGAGCCGATCCGGCGGCTGAAGGCGATTGCGTCCGCCCGTGGCCTGCGTCTGGTGCCCGGACACGATCCGGTTGCCTGGCCGGCGCTCACGACTCAACTCGGCGCGCCACCGGCCCGTGATCCGTTGCGTGATCCGTTACCTGACCGGTGAGGTCTGGCTGTCCTCCCCGACGGCGTCGAGCAGGGCGGCCCTGTTCGCCAGGATGAACTCCTTGACCGTTTCCGGCTGCAGGGCGAAGCGAGCGAGATCCTCGCCGTGCAGGTCGATGCGTTCGACGTCGTACCGGCCCTTGGCCGGGTTGGTGAACTCGGTCCCGGTTCGGGTGGTGAGATCCATCGAGACGAGCCGGCAGACGAAGAAGTGGTGGACGGTGATGCCGGGTTCGCGACCACTACCGGCACCGCGGCGATCACTGCCGGCACCGCCGTGGCCGGGTGCGCTGGTGAGGAACACCTGCTGGACGCGGTCGACGGTGGCGCCGAGCTCCTCAGCCAGCTCGCGGTGCAGGGCAGCCTCCACGGAGGCATCCTGCTGGTCGACCCCGCCGCCCACGGTGGACCAGTAGGACGGATGGCCGGGCAGTGTTCGGCGGAACACGACCAGCTGTCCTCGCTCGTCGATCAGGATCGCTCTGGCCGCCCGCCGCACCACTCGCACCGGTCCATCCTCGTCCCGAAGCCGGAACACGTCCCTTTGCCTCCCGTGAGGTTCTCGTGCCCGGGGAGGTTCGCGTCTACGGCTCCTGGTCGATCCCGGCTGCGCCGGCCGCCAGCAGATAGACGCCACCGAGTTTCGTCCAGCCGTTGTCGCGGGGCGCGGACGCGGACAGCCTGCGGCTGTAGAGAGCGGCGTCGGTCCCGGCGACGAACACGTCCGCGATCCCGTCCATCACCCGGGCGAACCCGGGTACGCCGAGGATCTTCCCGCCGGCGGAGACGAACCGGGTGAACGGCGCGGCGGCGTAGACGAGCGCTTCGGATGACGACCGGCAACCGAGGAACACCGGTCCACCCGTCCGTCGGGTGCCGCCGCCGTCCCTGCCGCCACCGGCACCCGGTCCTCCGTCACACCGGACGCCCAGTACCGTCCAGCCCGAGGTAGCCGTCCGCCGGTAGAGGTTGGCCGCGGGTGCCGCGTTGATTCCGGTCACGAACCAGGTCACAACCCCGTCGACGACGGCCACCGCCGGGGCTGCGTTGCTCTGCCCCCCGTAACTCGTCCACGAGGTGGCCCGGGCGGATCTCCCGGTCGAGTCGACCGGTACCGTCGTCACATACAGTTTCTGGTCGCTGCCGCGGCATCCGATGTGCAGGACGGACCCGACGGCGATCGCAGCCTGTCCGGAGCACCGGGTGCCGGGCGGGCCGAGCGGGGACCAGGCCGGGTCGGTTCCACCGCGCATCCACAGGTTCCCGTCGGTACCGCCGACGATGTAGGTGACGTGTCCGGAGGCCTGTACGACCGTGGGAACAGAGGTGGCCTGGCCGCCGAGTGAGGTGGCGGCGGCCTGGCCGGAGCGCTGCGCCCACACGGTGCGGTCCACGCCGACACCAACAGTGACCACGTACTTGCCGTTCGCGGGGGAGCGGTCGGTGAGGACGGTGGCGAGCCTGTTCCACAGCGGCGCGCCGCGTCCGGTCGCCAGATCATAACCGACGGTAGCGCGATAGGCGCCGTTCCCGCCGGTGGTGATGTCACGGAACGCGGAGGGAGGCGCGCCGTACACCTGATCGTGGATGTCACCGTACCCGCCGCCGGTCTGCCCGCGGGACGCCCAGACGGCCGCGAGCATCCCGGCGGCGACGGGTGCCGCGAGGCTGGTGCCGCCGAACCGTACCCAGCCGGTCACCGGACCGCCGCCGTGGTGCTGCCAGTAGCGGCGGTGGTAGACCGCGAAACCGGTAGTCGGGTCGGCGTCCATGGCGAGGTCCGGCAGGGCGCGGGAGGCGCACCGGGTGGCCGGCTGCCAGCCGGGCCGGGTGAACAGGGTGGAGCATCCGCCGCCCGAACCGGCCCAGGCGGTTTCCGAGGGGTGTGCGCCCGTGGGGTTGAGCAGGGTCGTACCACCGAGGGTGATGACTGACGGTGAGGATGCGGGGTAGCTGGTGGTCGTGCCCGCATCGTCGCAGTCGTCCGATCCGCTGTCGCCGGACGCGGCGAAGGTGGTGACGCCGGCGACGGCGATCGCCGCGAGCAGCGTTTCCGCGGTGTTGACGAAGGCGGGGCTGTTGTACGCCTCGCACATGCCCCAGGACATGCTGAAGGCCACCAGGTCGGTTGCCGGATCGGCGGCGTCGGCCCGGACCCGGTCGAGGACGTCGAGGTAGCCCTGGTCGGTGTTGGGGGCGATGTAGACGCGTTGGCGTGCGGTGGGCGCGACTGCCAGCAGCGACTCCTGATCGAGCGTGACCTCCGCGTCTCCATCGCCGTCGGCAACAGCGTTGTAGTCGGGTGAGCGGCCGAGACCCACGGCCGTGTAGCGCCCGTCCGCAACCGGATCGGGTATCCCTGCCGCGGCGGCGTAGGCGCTCAGATCGGACGGGTCCCAGCCGGACAGCGCGAGGGTGGCGACGGTCGGGTCCGGCCCGCCGTCGCGGCGGTGGCCGTCCGGGGCGTCGTATGCGGCACGCAGCTGGGGGCCGGTGTAGCCGTCGGCGGCGGGCACGGCCCTGGCCGTCGGCGAGGGCGGGGAGCTCAGGTGCCGGAACGCCGGGCGGGTCTCGTCGCCGCCGAGGGCCACCGAGACGAGACCGTGCAGTGTCTCGGGTAGGACCGGCAGGCTCTGGGCGTACCGCAGGGTCTGGCGGGTGTTGCGGGCGCTGCCGAACAGTTCCCGGACCCGGGCGGCCGTACCTGCCGCGGTGACGCTCCAGGTGGTTGCCGCGGTGACGGTGAGGCCGAGGGCACGCAGCCGGACCGCCACGCTGTCGTGGGCCGCGGGCGAGGGCAGGAACTCCCGCAGGATGTCGGCGCGGGCCCGCGGGGATCCGGTGACCGATCCGGCAACCGATCGGGCGAGGCGGCCGAGGCCGACAGGGTCCGGCGCGGTCAGGTAGACGGTGACGGACTGACTGGCCGCGGGTGCGTTCGACCCCCCGGAGGCGGGGGCGGGGGCCGGAACCTGTGCGGCGACAGCGATCACCACGGCCACGGCAGGTGCGACCACGGCCGGGTAAAGCGGCCGGAACCCGTTGTGACGACGTCCGGGTCGTTTCCCACCTGCCAGCATTCCTTGCTCCTAGCGTTTCCTCGGATGCCGACGGTCACTATTGCAGGGCGTGACGGTCCGTGGCCGCAAGGGCCTGCGTGACGTCGATGTGACGTCGATGTGACATGGACGGGAGGCCCGTGGACGGACGAGCGGTCGGCCGCGGCATGTCACGATCAGCCCGAGGAGACCGTGTCCTGACCACTTACCGGGATGCGTGCAACCATGGGCGGGTGCCGGTCTATCGCGATGAAGGTGTCGTCCTGCGGACGATGCCGCTCGCCGAGGCCGATCGCATCATCACGGTTCTGACCCGGCGGACCGGACGGATACGCGCAGTGGCCAAAGGGGTACGGCGCACGTCGTCCCGCTTTGGGGCCCGGCTGGAACCGGGTACCTACGTCGATCTCCAGCTCCACGAGGGACGGTCTCTCGACACGGTCACCCAGGCCGACATCGTGAGCCCCTATGGGGCGGTGATCGCGTCCGACTATCCCCGGCACACCGCGGCGGCGGTCATGCTTGAGACCGCCGAGCGGCTGACCGGCGAGGAACGTCAGCCCGCCATGCGCCTGTTCCTGCTCCTCGTGGGCGGTCTGCGGACGCTTGCGGAAGGCGAGCGTCCGCCGTCTCTGGTGCTGGACGCGTTCCTGCTCCGCGCGTTGGCCGTCTCCGGGTATGCAATGGCGTTGGACGACTGTGCCCGCTGCGGTGAGCCCGGACCCCACCATGCGCTTTCCGTTCCGGCTGGCGGCGTAGTGTGCCCGCAATGCCGACCGCATGGTGCGGTGTCGATGTCCCTGGCCGCCGTGAAACTGCTGTCCGACCTGCTCACCGGCGACTGGGCTGCCGCCGGGGCGACCGAGGTCCGTACCCGGCGGGAGGCCGGTGGTTGCGTCGCAGCCTACCTGCAGTGGCATCTCGAATACGGGTTACGTGCGTTGCCTCACCTGGAGCGGGCATGACCGGCTCGCATGGAGAGTGCGGCCGGGGCCGGGAACCCGTGCGGGAAGCATTCGAAAAAGAGGCACCGATGATGTTCGTGGCACAAAGGCCAGGCTTGTCTCGGCAGGCAGGCTTGTCCCAGCAGGAGGGGGTAGCCGGTGAACCTGCGTAGCACGGGGGTCAGTCGGTTCCGGGAGCCTTACCCGCATCCGTCCGGCGCATGCCCGCCGGAGATTCCGTCCGGTCTGATCCCGCGACATGTCGCCATCGTGATGGACGGCAACGGTCGGTGGGCGAAGATGCGTGGCCTGCCGCGCACGAAGGGTCATGAGGCCGGTGAGGACGCCCTCTTTGACTGTGTGGAGGGCGCGATCGAACTGGGTGTCCGGTGGCTGTCGGTGTACGCGTTCTCCACCGAGAACTGGAAGCGGTCACCGGACGAGGTCGCGTTCCTCATGCGTTTCACGGACGGGGTGTTCGGCCGGCGCATCGACGACATGGATTCGCTCGGTGTGCGGGTCCGGTGGGCCGGCCGGCGTCCCCGCCTGTGGGGCAACGTCATCCGGCGGCTGGAGGCGGCCGAGGAACGCACCCACGGCAACGACCGTCTCACCCTGGCGATGTGCGTGAACTACGGCGGACGGGCCGAGCTCGCCGATGCCGCCGCAGCCATCGCCCGCGACGTCCGTGACGGTCGGCTGCGGGCCGACCGCATCGACGAGAAGACGGTCGCCCGTTACCTCGACGAGCCGGAGATGCCTGATGTCGATCTGCTGATCCGCACGTCGGGGGAGCAGCGGTTGAGTAACTTTCTGCTCTGGCAGGCCGCCTACGCGGAGTTCCTGTTCGTCGAACGGCTCTGGCCGGACTTCGACCGCCGTGACCTGTGGGCTGCCTGCGAGGACTTTGCCAAGCGTGACCGCCGTTACGGAGGCATCGTCGCCCGCCCGTCGGGGATCTGATGGCTGTGGATCCGGCGGCCGTGGATCCAGCGGCTGTGGATCCGGCGGAGGACTCCGACGACCTGATAGAACCGTGGCGTGCTTGTTGTCACACGGCTGCGGGTGCCGATCGGGGAGGCGGACACCTTCCGTGAGCGCGCGCAAGCCGCTCTGGGTGTTCTCGCCGCCCAGAGCGGTTACCGCTCGGCGCGGCTGGGACGGGCTGTCGACGATCCCGAGCTGTGGGCGATCACGTCCGAGTGGGACGGGGTGGGTACCTGGCGCCGAGCCCTGTCGGCGTTCGACGTCCGGGTCGAACTGATGCCGTTGATGGCCTACGCCGTCGATGAACCGGGCGCGTTCGAGGTGCTGCTGGCCCACAACGGCGCGGGTGGTCCGGCCCGTCGCGGCGGGTCTGACCTGGCCCCCGACGCCGCCACCGCCGTGCCCGGAGCCCCACCATCGGGGTGATGAAGGCGCACCTACCCGCTCCACATCAGAGCCGGGGCCGTACGCTGGGCACTTGTCTCCCTGATCGCCAGTTGGACCAGGAAACACACCGCAGCCGGGTGGGACCTGGTCGCGATCGGACGGGTCGCGGGGAGGGCGAGCAGGACGCGACCGCCCGCTGTCACTGATGACGGCGGGCGTATGGAAGGGAGTGCCCGCGTGGCCAGTGCATCCGACCGCATGGACACCATCGTCAGCCTGTGCAAGCGGCGGGGGTTGGTCTTCCCGTCCAGCGAGATCTACGGTGGCCTGCGGGCCTCGTGGGACTACGGTCCGCTCGGGGTCGAGCTGAAGAACAATGTCAAACGGGCTTGGTGGAAGGCGATGATCCAGGGGCGGGACGACGTGGTCGGCCTCGACTCCTGCGTGATCCTCGCGCGTGAGGTCTGGGAGACCAGCGGGCACGTGCAGGTCTTCGTCGACCCGCTGACCGAGTGCCTGTCCTGCCACAAGAGGTTCCGCGCCGACCATCTTCAGGAGACCTTCGAGGCCAAGCGTGGACGGCCACCGACAGCGCTCACCGAGGTCGTCTGCCCGAACTGCGGGTCCCGCGGCACGTTCACCGAACCGCGGATGTTCAACGGCCTGCTCAAGACCTATCTGGGCCCGGTCGAGGACGAGTCGGGTCTGGCCTACCTGCGTCCGGAAACGGCCCAGGGCATTTTCATCAACTACGCGAACGTTCAGGCGACCGCTCGGCGCAGGCCGCCGTTCGGTATCGGCCAGATCGGCAAGTCTTTCCGTAACGAGATCACACCGGGTAACTTCATTTTCCGGACCCGTGAGTTCGAACAGATGGAGATGGAGTTCTTCGTCCCGCCGGGCGAGGACGAGACCTGGCACGAGTACTGGATCGGCGAACGTACGAAATGGTACCGCGACCTCGGCGTCCGGGAGGAGAACATCCGCCATTTCGAACACCCGAAGGAAAAGCTCTCCCATTACTCCAAACGCACCGTCGACATCGAGTACCGGTTCAACTTCGCCGGCCTGGAATGGGGTGAGCTGGAAGGTATCGCGAACCGTACGGACTACGATCTGTCCGTCCACGCGAAGGCGTCCGGCGCGGACCTGGCCTACTTCGACCAGGTCACCGGTACCCGGTACACCCCTTATGTGATCGAGCCGGCGGCCGGGGTGGACCGTGCCACACTGGTCTTCCTGCTGGACGCCTATGCCGAGGACACCGCGCCCAACACCAAGGGCGGGGTGGACCGCCGGGTGGTGCTTCGCCTGGACCGTCGCCTCGCGCCGGTGAAGGCCGCGGTGCTGCCGCTGTCGCGCCACGGCGACCTGTCTCCCGTCGCCCGTGACCTTGCCGCCCAGCTGCGCCGGCACTGGAACGTCGACTTCGACGATGCCGGGGCGATCGGGCGCCGGTACCGCCGGCAGGACGAGATCGGTACGCCCTTCTGCCTCACGGTCGATTTCGACTCACTGGAAGACCAGACTATGACGGTCCGTGAGCGGGACACGATGGCCCAGGAACGTGTTTCCATGGACCAGGCGGTGTCTTATCTCAACGCCCAGCTCGGTCCGTGCTGATCGGATGATCGACGGCGCTCCGTCCGGTGCTGGGCGGCTGCGCCGGGACCGGCGGCCCTTGTGTCCCGACATCTTCTGGATTGTTGTCGTTCACCGGCCCGAGGTCGACTTGCGTCAAGCGGAAAGTTACCGAAGAGCTACTCATGGTAAATTTCCTGGTTGGTGATCTGTTTCGCTAAACATCTCCTGTGGTGGTCCGGGACGGTAATCTCCTGTGCCACCACGGGGCCAACCGGACGAACTGCCGGGCGACAAGTCGGGAGTGGAGCCCCAGATCCCTCCGTGACCTGACGCGGGTCGGGGCGGCATGCCACGGTCGATTAAGCGGCGGTTCGCGGCGGGCGGGAGATGAGAGGGCGGCCATGACCACCTATGTATACGACTTCCATCAGGGGAACAGGGACCTCAAGGACCTTCTTGGTGGCAAGGGCGCCAATCTTGCCGAGATGACGAATATGGGACTTCCCGTCCCACCCGGTTTCACGATAACCACCGAGGCGTGCCGTGAGTATCTTGCGCACGGGGCGGAGCCTGCCGCGTTGCGCGACGAGGTCGGCGAACACCTGCGCGCACTCGAGCGGGCGATGGGAAAGCGGCTGGGGCAGGCGGACGACCCTCTGCTGGTGTCGGTGCGCTCGGGCGCGAAGTTCTCGATGCCGGGAATGATGGACACCGTCCTCAACATCGGCCTGTCGGACGATTCGGTGTCCGGTCTTGCCAGGCAGTCCGGCTCGCCGCGCTTCGCCTGGGACTCCTACCGCCGCCTGCTGGCGATGTTCGGCAAGACCGTCCTCGGGGTGGACGGAGAGCTGTTCGACGAGGCTCTCGACGCTGCGAAGAAGAGCAGGGGAACCGGCAACGACCTCGACCTCGACGATGCCGATCTGCGTAAGCTGGTGAAGACGTTCAAGGAGATTGTCCGGGACCGGACCGGGCGGGATTTCCCGCAGGACCCGCGAGAGCAGCTGGACCTCGCCGTTCGGGCTGTTTTCGACTCCTGGAACGGTGAGCGGGCCCGCCTGTACCGCCGCCAGGAACGCATTCCCGCGGATCTCGGCACCGCGGTCAACGTGGTCGCCATGGTCTTCGGTAATCTCGGTATGGACTCGGGCACCGGGGTGGCCTTCACCCGCGATCCCGGTAGCGGTGAACAGGGAATCTACGGCGACTACCTCCAGAACGCACAGGGCGAGGACGTCGTCGCGGGAATCCGGAACACTCTGCCGCTCACCGCGCTGGAATCCATAGACCCGCCCGCCCACACCCAGCTGCTGTCTATCATGGGAACGCTGGAGGAACACTACCGCGACCTGTGCGACATCGAGTTCACCATCGAGCGGAACAAGCTGTGGATGTTGCAGACCAGGGTGGGTAAGCGCACCGCCGGTGCGGCCTTCCGGATCGCCGTCCAGCTGGTGGACCAGGGTCTGATCAGCATGGACGAGGCGGTGACCCGGGTCAGCGGAGCCCAGCTCGCCCAGCTGATGTTCCCGCGGTTCGGCCCGGCGGGGCAGGCCGAGAAGATCGCCCAGGGTATGAACGCCTCACCCGGTGCGGCCGTGGGCCAGGTCGTCTTCGACTCTGACCGGGCCGTGGAACTCGCAGCCGGTGGTATCCCGGTCATCCTGGTGCGCCGTGAGACCAACCCCGACGACCTGAACGGGATGATCGTCGCGCAGGGCGTCCTGACCTCGCGTGGCGGCAAGACCTCCCATGCCGCCGTGGTGGCCCGCGGAATGGGCAGGACCTGCGTGTGCGGGGCCGAGGAGATCGACGTCGACACCCGGGCGCGCCGCGCGATCGTACCGGGCGGCATCGTCCTGCAGGAGGGGGACGTGATCTCGATCGACGGGTCCTCCGGTGCGGTCTACCTCGGTGAGGTACCGGTGGTGTCCTCCCCGGTGGTCCGGTACTTCGAGGGGGACCTGGCCGCGGACGGGTCCGATCCGCTGGTCGACGCCGTGCACCGGATCATCGTCCACGCGGATCAGGTTCGCCGGCTCGGGGTGCGCGCGAACGCCGACACCGCCGAGGACGCCGGGCGGGCCCGCCGGTTTGGGGCCGCCGGGATCGGGCTGTGCCGCACCGAGCACATGTTCCTGGGGGAGCGCAGGCAACTGGTCGAGCGGCTCATCCTCGCCGACGGTGATGAGGCTCGGGACGCCGCGCTGGCCGCGTTGCTGCCGCTCCAGCGCGACGACTTCGTTTCGATCTTCACGGCGATGGACGGGCTGCCCGTGACGGTGCGGCTTATCGACCCGCCGTTGCACGAGTTCCTGGCGGACCTCACGGAGCTGTCGGTGAAGGTGGGTGTTGCCATGGCAACGGGTCAGCCCGTTGCCGAAGAGGATGTCGTGGTGCTGGAGGCGGTCCGCCGGCTGCATGAGCAGAATCCGATGCTCGGGTTGCGCGGGGTGCGTCTGGGGTTGCTGATCCCGGGCCTGTTCGCCCTGCAGGTGCGTGCGATCGCCGAGGCTGCCGTCATCTGCAGGCAGGCCGGCGGCGATCCGCATCCGGAGATCATGGTGCCGCTGGTGGGCGCGGTCCAGGAACTGGAGGTGGTCCGCGAGCAGGCCGAGGGGGTGTTGCGGGAGGTCGCGGCCGAAACCGGGGTCGACGTGCCCGCACTGATCGGCACGATGATCGAGGTGCCGAGGGCGGCGCTGACGGCGGGTCAGATCGCGGAGGCGGCACAGTTCTTCTCGTTCGGGACGAACGACCTCACCCAGATGGGTTGGGGCTTCTCCCGCGACGATGTCGAGTCGTCGTTTTTCTCCCGCTACCTCGATCTGGGAATCTTCGGGGTGTCCCCGTTCGAGTCGCTGGACATCGACGGGGTCGGCCGGCTGGTCAGGCTCGCGGTCGAGGAAGGGCGCGCGACCCGACCCGACATCAAACTCGGGGTCTGTGGGGAGCACGGCGGCGACCCGGACTCGGTGCACTTCTTCCACCAGGTCGGGCTCGACTACGTGTCGTGCTCGCCGTTCCGGGTGCCGGTGGCCCGGCTGGAAGCCGGTCGGGCGGCCATCCTCGGACGCGTCGGGTAAGAGCGCCTGTCGGTTCCTGCCGATTAGGGCATAGCGTGACTGCCTGTGGCTATTACCCGGCAGCAGCGCACGGCGCGATGGTTTCACACGCGTTGGTGGGTCTGGCTGTTGCGGGCCGCCGCGGTCGGGGTCCTGGCCGGGATGATGATCACAACGGTCACCGTGATCCAGGTATGGCTGGCCGGGCACTGGGACGACCGGCGCCGGTCCGACGTCCTGATCGTGCTGGGTGCCTCGCAGTACAACGGCCGCCCCTCGGCCGTGTTCGCGGCGCGCCTGGACCACGTGTTGGACCTGTACCGGCAGAACGTCGCTCCGCGGATCGTGACGGTCGGGGGAGCTCAGATCGGTGACGCCTACACCGAGGGGCAGGCCGGGGCGAACTATCTGCTGTCCCGGGGTGTCCCGGCCACGGATCTGGTGGTGGTGGGCGAGGGACGGGACACCCTCGGTTCACTACAGTCGGTAGCGAAGGTCATGGTTGCCCACCAGTGGCGAACCGCGGTGATCGTAACCGATCCGTGGCATTCACTGCGCTCGCGGACCATGGCCCGTGACCTCGACATCGACGCGGTCGTATCGTCCGTCACGGTCGGACCTGCGACCCGAGGTTTCCTCACCCAGCTTCGCTACATCGTCCGGGAGTGCGCCGCGTACCGTTTCTACGAGCTTTTCCACCGGGCGACTCCGGTGGGCAGGGCGCCGTCGGCGGTCTGAGAACGCCGCTGGGGAAGGTGCTTTCGGCCCCGCGAACGTCCTGTAAGCCTGGCCCGTTCGTCACCGACACGCACCGCTGCCGCTGGTACCGTTCGGGACGGTAGGACTCGGGCCAGGGCCCCGGGTAGGGCCCCGACCGCCAGAGAACAGGCGGACAATCAGGGCGGTGGGCGTATGCCTACGGCAGACAGTTACCGATCGTAGACAGTTACCGACTATAAATAGTTACCGACTACAGACAGCCATGCACAGATACGCAGGCGTATAGGAGGCTGGCGTGGCAACTCCCGTATCCGAGATCGTGGTCGACGTGACCGATCTTGCTCAGATCCGGGAACTGGCTCAGCAACTGCGGGTTGACTCGATCCGGACGTCGACGTCCGCGGGGTCCGGCCACCCGACGTCGTCGATGTCGGCCGCGGACGTGATGGCGGTTCTGCTCGGACGGCACCTGCGGTACGACTGGGACAACCCCGAAGACCCGGCCAACGACCATCTGATCTTCTCCAAGGGGCATGCGTCCCCGTTGCTGTACGCGATGTTCAAGGCCGTCGGTGTGGTTTCCGACCATGAACTGATGACCGGGTACCGGCGCTTCGGCGAGCGGCTCCAGGGCCACCCCACGCCGATCCTGCCCTGGGTCGACGTGGCGACCGGATCTCTCGGGCAGGGGCTGCCGGACGCCGTGGGGGTGGCGCTCGCCGGCCGGTTCCTCGACCGGCTTCCCTACCGGGTGTGGGTGCTGTGCGGTGACAGCGAGATGGCCGAGGGTTCGATCTGGGAGGCGCTGGACAAGGCTGCCTACTACCAGTTGTCGAACCTGACGGCGATCGTGGACGTCAACCGGCTCGGCCAGCGTGGTCCGACCGAGCTCGGCTGGGACCTCGACGCCTACGTCCGCCGGGTGGAGGCCTTCGGGTGCCGCGCGCTCACGGTCGACGGCCATGACATCGCCGCGATCGACAAGGTCCTGACCGAGGCGGCCGAATCCGACCGCCCGGTCGTCGTGCTCGCCCGCACCCGCAAGGGTGAGGGCTTCTCCGAGATCGCCGACGTCGACGGATGGCACGGCAAGGCGCTGCCAGCCGACATGGCCGAGCGGGCGATCATCGAACTCGGCGGCGAGCGTCACCTGCGCGTCCGGGGGGCGGTGCCACCGGCGTCCATCGAACGGCCGGCGCCGGCTCCCGCGGTCACCGTCGAGCTGCCGATCTACGAACGCGGTGCGAAGGTCGCGCCCCGCAAGGCATACGGCGAGGCGCTCGCCGCGCTCGGAGCCCGGGCGGACGTGGTGGCGCTGGACGCGGAGGTCAGCAACTCCACCCATGCCGAGGACTTCGCCAAGGTCCACCCGGATCGCTTCTTCGAGGTCTTCATCGCGGAACAGCAGCTTGTCGCGACCGCGGTGGGACTGTCGGTACGTGGTTACATCCCGTTCGCCTCCACGTTCGCCGCGTTCTTCTCGCGTGCCTACGACTTCATCCGGATGGCGGCGATCTCCGATGCGAACATCCGACTGGCCGGATCACACGCCGGTGTCGAGATCGGCGCGGACGGCCCGTCCCAGATGGCGTTGGAAGATCTCGCGATGATGCGGGCGGTGCACGGTTCGAGCGTCCTGTATCCGAGCGACGCGACCAGTACGGCCAAGCTCGTGGAGATCATGGCCGACCTGGACGGGGTGAGTTACCTGCGGACGACCCGTGGCGCCTACCCGGTGCTCTACGGGCCGGAGGAGTCCTTCACCGTCGGTGGTTCCAAGGTACTGCGACGCTCGGACGCGGACACGATCACCCTGATCGGTGCCGGCGTCACCCTGCACCACTGTCTGGCCGCGGCGGACACGCTCGCGGCCGAGGGCATCTCGGCACGGGTGATCGACCTGTACTCGGTGAAGCCGGTGGACGGCGTCACCGTGGCGGACGCGGTACGGGCGACCGGCGGCCGGCTCGTCGTCGCCGAGGACCACTACCCGGAGGGCGGCATCGGTAGCGCGGTCCTCGAGTCGCTTGCCGGAGCCGGGGTGTCGGTGCGACTTCGCCACCTGGCCGTCCGGCAGCTACCCGGTTCCGGGACACCGACCGAACTGTTGGACGCCGTTGGTATCTCGGCCGGCCACATCGCGGATGCGGCCCGCGCGCTGCTGCGCTGACCGTCCGCTTACGCAGGTCCACGTACGCAGGTCCGCTTACACAGCGTCCACGTACAGAGAACTCCCCCGCAGGCCGCCTGAAGGTGGCCTGCGGGGGAGCTTGTGGTTGCGGGGGGAACCGGGTGGGCCGCCGCTCCAGTGGTTCCGTTCAGTCGTCGGAGCCGCTGGGCGCCGGGGCACCGCCGAACATCATGTCGCACATCGTCCGGTAGAGGTTGTCCGGCCGAGGCAGGAACGGGATGTTCGACAGGGCCTGATCCTGCCCGGCCGACTCGACCAGGAACTCGCCATACCCGAGGAGCCGACCCATCGGGTCACGGGTATAGGTGAGGTCCGTCACTTTTGCCAGTTGCACGCTCTTCACCTTGCGGAGAAGAATTCCCGACACCTTGAGGAGGCGCTTATCGGTGATCATGAGATGGTCGAAGTGCCATTCGGTCACCTTCCACAGCATCCTGAGGATCATGAAAAGCGCGAACCACCACGGGAGTGCGGAAACGAACCCGCCGCTGTCCAGCCCCTTCAGCAGGAACGCGACCAGGACCGCGAGGACGATCGAGCCAAGCGTCTGTAGGAAGACGGGCAGCAGAATCGCCCAGTGCATGCGGACCATCATGACCAGCCGCTCGCGAGTGGCAAGGTACTTGTCGTCTCGAGCGGCTGGGTCAGGGATCCGGAGTCTCAGCACGACGGCAGTCTTCCGGATTGCGTCGACGGCCGGCGCTTTTTCACAGAACTGTGTCGGTCACAAAGCCGGACAGGCCGTGACCAACAGACTGCAGACCGTCAATAGCCCGGTTGATGATGCTGGCAGCGCTGCTGGGTGAGGTCACAACGAAGAAGATGACGAACGCGATGAGACCGTACCTGATGATCTTGTCCACGGCGGGCCTCCGGGCCGATGTTGGGAGGGCTGACCACAAAGTATCGCCGCTTCGCACCCCGGACGTGAGGAAATCGCGCCTATACGCTCGGCTGCGTGGTCGAGGAGTGGTACGAGGAGTCCGATGTCGTCCGTTGGGGCGAGGAGCGAGTGAAGACTACACCGGACGACCGGACCTGGTTCGAACGGGACCGGGCGCGTGTCCTGCACTCCAGCGCGTTGCGGCGGCTGGCAGGCAAGACACAGGTCGTGGGCCCGCTCGACGACGACTTCCCACGGACCCGGCTCACTCATTCCCTGGAGACCGCACAGGTCGGCCGGGGTTTGGCCCGTTCTCTCGGCGCGGACCCGGATCTGGTCGATGCCGCCTGCCTTGCCCACGACATCGGCCATCCCCCGTTCGGCCACAATGGTGAGACCGCCCTTGACGAGGCGGCGCGAAGCTGTGGGGGCTTCGAGGGCAACGCGCAGAGCCTGCGCGAACTGACCCGCCTCGAGGTGAAGATCGTCGATGTCCGCGGCCGTGAGGCCGGTCTGAACCTCACCCGAGCCACCCTCGACGCGTCACTGAAGTACCCGTGGTCGCGGCGGCCGGACACGCCCAAGTTCGGCGTCTACGCCGACGACCTGCCGATCTTCCACTGGGTTCGGGACGGCGCGCCGCAGGGCCGGCGGTGCGTGGAGGCCCAGATCATGGACTGGGCGGACGACGTGGCGTACAGCGCACACGACCTGGAGGACGGCGTGGTCGCCGGCCTGATCGACCTGGGTCGTCTGGAGGACCCGGGAGAACGCGTTGACCTGCTTGCCTCGATCGCGCCGCGGTACCCGGCGGCGTCCCCCGAGGAACTCGGGGAGGCACTGGACCGGCTGCGCCGGGCGCCGTGGTGGCTCTCCGGACCGGTCAGCACGCCGGCTGCGCTGTGTGCGTTGCGGACGATGACCAGCGAACTGATCGCGCGCCTGTGCGTCGCGGCGGTGCGGGCCACCCGGGCGGCCCACGGTGACCTGCCGCTGCGCCGGTACCGCGCCGACCTCGTGGTGCCCCGGGCCACAGTTGCCGAGTGCTGCCTGCTCAAGGGGGTGACCGCCCGTTTCGTCATGGACCGCCGTGACGCCCATGCCCGCCAGCGCCGCCAGCGTGAGGTTGTTGCGGAGCTTCTCGCGCTGCTGGTCGTGCGCGCGCCCGAGGCCCTCGACCCCCTGCTGCGCCCGGCTTGGCTCGCCGCGCCCGACGACGCCGGCCGACTACGGGTTGTCGTCGACCAGGTCGCCCGCCTCACCGACGCCAGTGCCGGACGGCGCCACGCCCAGCTGACCGGCCGGCCATGGACGGCGGTTCTGTGACGGCGCTCCGGTGCCGGTGGGTTTCTGGTTGTGATCCGGTGCCGGAGGTCGGGTACGACGATCCTGAACGGTTGGGGCATACGCTGTGTGGTAGGGAAGATCGGCCCTACGGCGCGGATGACAAGTACCATCACGGGTAGAGGGCGGGTCCGCGGCCGGCCGGTGGGGCGGAATACCCCGCATGACACCAGCGCGTTGGCGCTCCGCCTGTGACGCAGGGAGG
Source organism: Frankia sp. Cppng1_Ct_nod (assembly GCF_920656135.1). NCBI lineage: Bacteria > Bacillati > Actinomycetota > Actinomycetes > Frankiales > Frankiaceae > Frankia > Frankia sp. Cppng1_Ct_nod. The sequence goes on from NZ_CAKKTK010000039.1 coordinate 20,377, forward strand.
GACGTGTGGCCGGACGCATCCGCGACACGGACGTCGCTGCCGTGCGTGAACGCTCGCCCATCGAGGACGTTGTCGGCGACTACGTGCAGTTGCGTCCTGTCGGCAGCGGTCAGCTGCGGGGCCTGTGCCCGTTCCACGACGAGAAGACACCGTCGTTCAACGTCCGGCCGCAGGTCGGTGCCTATCACTGCTTCGGGTGCGGCGTCGGCGGTGACGTGATCGCCTTCGTGCGGGCCATCGACGGACTGTCCTTCCCGGAGGCGGTGGAACGCCTCGCCCGTCGCGCCGGTGTCACGCTCACCTACGAGGGCGGTGGGGTGACCAGTCGGGCGGTCACCAGTCAACGCCAGCGACTGCTCGACGCGCACCGGGCGGCCGCCGACTTCTACGCCGAGCGGCTGGGTTCCCCCGACGCCCGCGACGGACGGGACTTCCTCTCCGCTCGGGGTTTCGACCGGGACGCGGCCACCCGCTTCGGTGTCGGCTACGCGCCGGCCGGCTGGGACGGTCTCACCCGACATCTCATGGGCCGGCACTTCACCTCCGCGGAGCTCGTCCTCGGCGGCCTGGCCAAACAGAGCAGTCGCGGCAGCCTCATCGACCGGTTCCACCGGCGGTTGGTGTGGCCGATCCGCGACCTCGCCGGGGATGTGGTCGGCTTCGGCGCCCGCCGTCTCGCCGCCGACGACCCCGGCCCGAAGTACCTCAACACGCCCGAGACCCCGCTGTTCAAGAAGGCCAACCTCCTCTACGGGGCGGATCTTGCCCGGCGTGAGATCGCGCGGCGGTATCAGGTCGTCGTCGTCGAGGGTTATACGGACGTGATGGCCTGTCATCTCGCCGGTGTCGCGACCGCGGTCGCCTCCTGTGGCACCGCGTTCGGCAGTGAGCACGTCACGGTCCTGCGACGGCTTCTGATGGACCAGAGCGAGCACCGTGGCGAGGTGGTGTTCACCTTCGATGGTGACGAGGCGGGCCGCAAGGCCGCCATCCGAGCCTTCGAGTTCGAGGAACGGTTCGTCACGCAGACCTTCGTGGCGATCGAGCCGTCCGGGCTGGACCCGTGCGACCTGCGGATGGCGAGGGGGGACGCGGCAGTACGCGATCTGGTGGCCCGCCGCGTCGCCCTGGTGGAGTTCGCCATCCGAGGGAAGCTGGCCGAGTTCAACCTGAACACCACCGAGGGACGTCTGGCCGCTCTCGATGCGGTCGCACCGATGATTAACCGGCTGAAGGACCGGGGCCTGCGGCACCGTTACGCGGTTAACCTGGATAACTGGCTCGGTTTTCTGGACGAGGAGTTCGTGGTGCGGCGGGTCGCTGAGCACCAGCAACGCGGTAGCGGTGGCAGTGGTGCGGTTGGTGGTGGCGCGTCCGGTGATTCCCGCCGGGGCCGTCCGGCGCAGTTGCGCCGGCGGGAGGACGTTGCCGACGACATGGCCGCGGCGGTGGAACGGGAGGTGCTCAAGGTCGCACTGCAGTATCCGGGGCTGGCCGGCCCGATGTTCGACATGTTGTCACCCGAGTTGTTCACGGTGCCTGCGCATCGCGCTGTCCGCGAGGCCGTTGTCGCGGCGGGCGGGGTGTGCGCCGGTCTGTCCGCGGTGGGCGATGTCGCGTCCTGGGTTTCCGCGGTGGCCGAGGCTGCCGGGGACGACGAGCTTCGGCGGTTCGTCACCGGGCTTGCCGTCGAAGCCGTGTTCTGCGACCACGATGTGGACGACCGGTATGTCGATGAACAGATGTCACGCGTACAGGAGTTGCATGTGACCCGTCGCATTACGGATCTGAAGTCGCGTGTGCAGCGACTCAACCCCGTGACCGACGCCGAGACGTTCAAGCATGCATATGGTGAGCTGATCGCCTTGGAGCAGCACAAGCGCCAACTCCGGGAACGGGGCCTGGGTGCCGCGTAACCTGGGTCGATCCCGAGAAGGAAGTGACGAGATTCCGCCCATGAGTCCAGCCGTCCTACCGCGCGAAGCCCAGGTGGACGAGGTCAAGGACCTCATCACCAGGGGCAAGGAGATCGGTTTCCTCACGACCGAGGACGTCACGGTCGCCCTGCAGGCGGCCGAACTGCCACCGGAGCAGACCGACGCGATCCTGCAGGTCCTCAACGACGAGGGCATCGAGGTTCTTGAGGCGGGTGGGGAGGACGCCGACGAGGCCGACCTGCTTGCCCGGCGCCGCCGCGAGGAGGAGGAGCTGGCGCTCAAGGCGCCGACCTCCGACCCGGTGCGCATGTACCTCAAGGAGATCGGCAAGGTTCCGCTGCTGACCGCCGAGGAGGAGGTCGACCTCGCCAAACGGATCGAGGCGGGCCTGTTCGCCTCGGAGAAGCTCGCGGCGGTGACCCGCAAGACCTCCCCACAGATGCGCCGCGACCTTGAGGCGATCGAACGTGACGGACAGATTGCCAAGCGTAAGCTCGTCGAGGCGAACCTGCGACTGGTGGTGTCGATCGCCAAGCGTTACGTCGGTCGCGGCATGCTCTTCCTGGACCTCATCCAGGAGGGCAACCTCGGCCTGATCCGTGCCGTGGAGAAGTTCGACTACACCAAGGGCTACAAGTTCTCCACGTACGCCACCTGGTGGATCCGCCAGGCGATCACCCGTGCCATCGCCGACCAGGCACGCACCATCCGCATTCCGGTGCACATGGTCGAGACGATCAACAAGCTCATCCGCATCCAGCGGCAGCTGTTGCAGGACCTCGGTCGTGAACCCAGCCCCGAGGAGATCGCCAAGGAGATGGACCTCACGCCCGACAAGGTGCGCGAGATCCTGAAGGTCTCCCAGGAGCCGGTGTCACTGGAGACACCGATCGGTGAGGAGGAGGACTCCCACCTCGGTGACTTCATCGAGGACTGCGACGCGGTCGTACCGGTGGACGCGGCCAGCTTCATCCTGTTGCAGGAGCAGCTCGACTCGGTGCTGCACACGCTGTCCGACCGGGAGAAGAAGGTCATCCAGCTGCGGTTCGGGCTGACCGACGGCCATCCGCGCACGCTGGAGGAGGTCGGCCGGGAGTTCGGCGTCACCCGTGAGCGCATCAGGCAGATCGAGTCGAAGACGCTGTCGAAGTTGCGGCATCCGTCCCGGTCGCAGAAGCTGCGCGACTACCTGGAGTAGGACCTGTCTCTGGAGTAGAACCTGGGCGCGCCCGGGGGTTGCCGAGAGGCCCCCGGCTGCCCAGGTGTTCGACCGCCCGTCGACAACCCGGCTGCGACAGGACTGATTACCGTCGGTGGGCCAGGCGGTCGAGCGTCCAGGCGAACGCGAGGATCACCGTGACCGCGACCGCCGCCCCCCCGACCACGTCGGTAGCGTAGTGATAGCGCAGTACGACAACCCCGAGGCCGACGCCGGCGCTGAAGACGGCGGCGGCGTACCAGAGCAGTACCCGTACCGGTGCGGCGAGGTTTCTCAGGGCTCCGCCGGGTAGCAGGAGCAGGACGAGGACGACCGCGACCGCGCAGGCCCCGGTCGTGTGTCCGCTGGGGAAGGCGAGACCGCCGAGGTGACGGCGGTCGACCAGCGGTTTGAGTACCCATTCGGTGAGCGCTCCGGCCAGGGGCGGCCCGACCAGGCTGAGCAGCGCGGCCCGGCGGGCACCCATCAGCAGGCACAGCCCGGCCAGCGCGGCGGAGGCCAGGGCGACGTTCGTCGGATTCCCGAGCGCGATGACCGTCTCGAAAAGCCGTCGCTGCCGACCGAAGCGATAGGCGAGCCGCGGATCGATCGCGGCGTCGATGGCGGTGGACGTCTGCCGATCGGCGAGCTTCCAGCACAGCACTCCGAGAGCCAGCAGACAGGGGACGATCAACGTCCACAGTCGTCGGCGCAGCATGGGTGGTACCAGCTGCCCGGCCGGTGATGCGCCGGATCGCGGTGGTTGTCGGGCTGACTGCTCCCGACCGGAAGGCATGCCTGATGCCGTCGAGTAGCCGGGGGTTGTAAGCCGATCGTGCCGGGAGAAACGCCGGCCCGCATCGTATTCTTTACGTGCCATGATAGTAACTTAGAGTGTTCTTGTGGGTGCTGTGCTGCCGGTGTCGAAGTGGGACACCGGACCGCTGATAACGAAACCGTTGCCAGAGGCGTGGGAGTCCGTTCCCGCGACGGCGTATCTGGCTCCACCGGGTATGAGACCGGTTGGCGGCGCCTTGTAGCAGGAGCAGGACGAGGACGACTGCGTAGGCCCCGGTCGTGTGCCCGCTGGGGAAGACAAGACCACCGAGATGACGGCGGTCGACCAGCGGTTTGAGCACCCATTCGGTGAGCGCGCCGGCCAGGGGCGGCCCGACCAGGCTGAGTAGCGCGGCCCGGGGGGTACGCACCAGCAGGCACAATCCTGCCAGTGCGGCGGAGGCCAGAACGACATTCGTCGGATCCTCGAGCTGGATAACCGCCTCGGACAACTGCTGCTGTTGGCGGAAGGGATAGGCGAGCCGGGGGTCGACCATAGAGTCGACGGCGGTTGCCATCGGCAGATCGGCGATCTTCCAGCTCAGTACGACGAGAGCGAGCAGGCAGGGAAAGATCAGCATCCACGGTCGCTGACGGAGCAGGAGCGGCACGAACTTTACGGGCAACGATGTGTCGGATTGCGGTCTACTCCGTTGTTCAGTCACTGATATCCTCGTTCCTGGCATATCGGAACTTTTCTCCAGAAGATTGCCTCCGTGCTATTCCTCGGTGTCCTGTTCCGAGCACCGTGACATATCACCCGGAACAGACTTGGGGTTCTTACATCAGCTTTGTGATCGTGTAACCGTGAGGCGAAACGCCACCTCGAACCGGATGTAGATGTGGTACGGATTCGATCGGATCACACTGCCTGATATCGACCGCCGATCGTACCCGCGGCCGTCGCCCGCCGTCGGGTGTCGACCCAACCTTCAGTACACCCTATGATAATCGAAAGGCGATTTATCCAGAAAGATCGCATCTCGTACAGATTGCGCCATCTGTTGTGTTTTCTACTCGGGCGTCCGGCGTGTTGCCTACCGGGTACCCGCGTCGACGCGCCAGACCGTTGACAATAGCCGGGTGCCGCACCGTCGTACGCGGTCAGCTGTCGAAGAAGCGAAGGGAGTCGTCGTCCCGGTGAAGACGGCCTCGGACCATCGTCCTGCGGTGCAACGCTTTGCCGCTTACTCCGGTCCCATAACCGCAGTAGATTCGTCTGGCGTCCGTGGTCGAAAATCTCTTGTTGTCCGAATCTGGCCTGTCGTCGTTGCTGTTGCCGCATTCGGACCGTACGTCGCAGACGGCGTCAGGACCGAACAGGTGGCGGTCTACGGTTCGCTGCTACTGGCTCTTCCGTTTCTCCTGTCGAGACTAAAATTTGACATTCTGCATGCACACGTCACCTTGACATGGGCGTTCCTTCTCCTTCTTCTTGTGGTTAACGCAAACCGCGTACCAGTGCTCGGAACTTTTTTTCCTGGCAGCCTGAAATCCGGTATCGACAACTTCCTCTACCCGCTGGCGGTGCTCCTGCTGGTGGCATGCTGGACGGCGGTTGGATTCACTCGCCTGAGCCTCCTGGAAATATTTTGTCAGATTTTTGTCATCATGGTTTCACTAAACGGGGTCATCGCGATTACCGGTCTTTTTGATGATCCGACCAACCATCTGCAGAGGTTCTGGGGGTATGCTCCGGCCACCCCTGAAACGACGGTTGCCGTGCGTGCTCTCAGCAATGGTCGGCTGACCGGAATCTTTTCTCAACCAGCCGAGGCCGGGATCGCCTACTCGCTCGCGCTCCTTGCAGCCATCTACCTTTTCGGCCGGCATGGCAAAGACCGTCCGGTCCTCCTCGGACTTGCCGTGGCGCCTGTGTTCGTCGGGGGCGTCCTGAGTATTTCGAAGATCTTCCTGCTGGTCGGCCTACCCCTTGCGGTATGGCAGGCGGTGCGCCAGGGACGGCGAATTCAACGGCTACTGGTCCTTGTCTGCATGGCTGGATCAATCAGGATTCTCGCCTCCCAGATCCATATTCCGCAGTGGCGAGGCGCCTGGATGCTGACGTTGCTGTTCGGTTCCACCAGTGACACGAGTGCGACAACCAAGTACACGGCGGGACGGCTGGGTAAGGACGGTCCATTCAAAGTGGCATTCCGATATGTATCGGACACCCATCCGTGGTTTGGATACGGCGCTGGTGGACTTGCTGTGCCGTACGATAGTTCCTGGATTGAGATGATGATCGTTGGCGGATTCGTAGGTGTGATAATTTTCGCGCTCGTGCTGGTGGTGCTGGTTTACGGCTGGCTTAAGGGAAGGCCGACACGGTCGGTGCCGGAGCGCTCCTTCGCCACCGCTGTCTTGGTCCTGAGCGTGGCGGCGACAATGGGCCTACCCGCCTTCACGGCGAACAGGGTAGCGCTTTTTATATGGATTTTTCTGACGCTTCTTATACTGGTTGACGAGCGGCAGGAAAACACGGTATCGGCCTCTGCGGAAGGTGATCGGAAGGGTTCTGAAATTCCGCTGAAGGTCAGGAATCTATCCATAGGTCCGCCCGCTATCCGGTGATTAGTGGTCTTTCCATCCGCTGCCAGGGTGGTGCTCATCCTGCCCTAAAGGCTCACCATCGGTTGCACTGATGTCAACAATCAGGCTCTTGTCCGCGTTGGACTGAGTAGCCGGAATGAAATAACCTGTTCATTTTGAGCCTTCTGCAGGCCAGTGACCTGCGAAGACGCTCCCGAGGATGCATTTGTTACTTCATTACAGATCCTGAGGGGAGAGGAAAATACAGTGAAAGTTTTGATCAAATCTGTGATCCGAGATGCACCGCTGATCGGCAGATTCAGCGCGTTGGCGGTATCATCATACCGGGCCGCAAATTTCCCCGGTTCCTCCTCGTACTGGGAGCAGCGATACGCTGCGGGGGGCGATTCCGGTGTTGGTTCGTCCGGTCGACTGGCCCGCTACAAGGCAGCCGTCGTCAACGACCTCTGTCGGAAATGGGAGGTGGACTCGGTAATCGAGTGGGGATGCGGTGACGGTAAGCAACTCGATTTTCTGAAACTACCCAAATATGTCGGATTGGACGTCAGCGGGAATGCGATCGACAGGTGCCTGCAACGCCATGAGGCAGACCATGGTAAGAGTTTCTTCTATTATGATCCGCATCGTTTTGTTGATCATGCCGGGTTGTTTCGCGCCGATGTCGCTCTTTCGCTTGATGTGATCTATCATCTTGTTGAGGATGTGGTGTTCGACGGATATATGGACCGTCTTTTTGTGAGCGCCCGAAAATATGTGATCATTTATTCGTCGAATAGTGATGACCTGCGACGGGGTGCGCCACATGTGCGCGATCGACAGTTCACTCACTGGGTCGAACAGAATCGGCCTGACTGGGAGCTGTTCGAGGTCAGGGAAAATCGCCATCCATACAACGGGGATGAGAGCGTCAGTTCGCACGCCAACTTCTACTGTTATAGGCCGGGCGTGGTCGGCTCATGACAGGAACAGGTGGGAAAGCTGGACTGAGTGAGGTAGGCCGCTGGCTGGTCCGGGTTTCGAGGCAGAGACGGGGTCGACGGGGCTTCCGTCGGACACTTTCGCCGTCCGCCAGCGCGTGTGCGCTGTGCTGCCACGGGGTCCGGTTTCGCCAGCGGCCCCCTTTCGAGTCGGGTAGGTCGCCGGCGAGGTGCCCTGGGTAGGGTCCTTTTCCGGCTCTCCGCATTGGATTAGTAGGTATGTCTGATCGCCTACCCGCCGCGATCTCCGGGTGGTGACGGAGCGTGGCCGGTTTGGGTGTGGGAGGAGAGGCGCACCCGCCCACTGAAATGATCGCTTTTACCACAGAAAAGATCATCGGGCGGACGGGTACGTGTGTTTCAGGGTATGGGCTGTGTGCTGGGCGGGCTGCTGGGGCTGCCGGCCGGTGTCGAGGTCGAGCTGGTCGAGCGGGAGGCGGACGGGTCGTTCACCGTGCATGTGCGCACGGCGGCGGGGGTCGCGGCGTGCTGCCCCCGGTGCGGGGCGCCGTCGGGCCGGGTCCGGGGCGTCGCGGGGCAGACGGTGGCCCATCTGGCGGTGACGCCGGTGGCGGTGATCTGGCACAAGCACCGGTGGCAGTGTGGCAGCGAGGGCTGTGACCAGCGTGTTTTCCCGAGGGCGGGCCGCTTGGCGGTCCGGGGCGGGACGGTGTCGCTGCCGGGCATGGAGACGGTGGGCCACCTGGTCGGGGACTGGCTCGTGCCCGTGAGCGTGGCCGCGGCGGCAGCCGGGGTCAGTTGGCACACCGCGCACGACGGCTTCGTCAGGATCGCCGAGGCCGCGGGGATCACGGTCACCGACCCGGCCACCCAGGCCACGGCCGGCGAGGCGGCAGCGGACGGACCCTGCACCGCCGGCACGGCCGAGCCGGGTGCCGACGACGCCGCCAACGGCGGGGACAGTGGTGATGCCGGCGGTCAGAACGCCGATGGGCAGCGCGTGGGCCGTGTGTCGCGGTCGGTATCCGGGCCGCTGCCAGACGTGGAGGTGCTCGGGATCGACGACCACCGCCGCGGCCGGCCTCGCTACCACAAGGACCCGGTCAGTGGCCGCTGGGTCGAGGACGCCGACCGGTGGCAGACCGGGTTCTTCGACTCGAGCGGCGGCCACAGCCTGCTCGGCGCCGTCGAGGGCCGGACCGCCCGAGCCACCGCCGACTGGATCAGGTCCCAGCCCGCCGCCTGGCGCGCCAGGATCCGGGCCGTCACGATCGACGTGTCGACCGTCTACAAGTCCGCGATCCGCGACGCGCTCCCGCACGCGCTCCCGCACGCGCTGATCGCCGCCGATCCGTTCCACGTCGCCCACCTGGACATCAAGGTGATCGGGAACGTGCGCCGGCGGGTCACCCACGCCCTGCGCGGCCGGCGCGGCCGCGCCACGGACCCCGAATACACGATCAAGAGGGTGCTCGTCCGGAACCCGCGCAGGCTCTCCTGCCAGGCCAAAGACAAGATCCTGACCACCCTGGCCGACCTCGGCGGCGAGGCCGGCTTCGCGATCGGCACCGCCTGGCGCGCGACGGACCTCCTACTCGACCTGCTCGCACTCTCCCCGACCCGCACCGGCCGGACGACCACCCGCACCGACATCGACAGGGCACTGACGAGGTTCTTCGAGTACTGCGCCACCACCGGCGCGACCGTCCCTGAGGTCGTCACCCTCGCCGAGACGATCTCGGACTGGCGCGTCGAGATCACAAACTCGATCTTGTATGGGCTGTCCAATGCCGCAGCCGAGGGAGTCAACCGGTTGATCAAACTGGTCTACCGGACAGCCTTCGGCCTGACCAACGTCGCCAACCAGCAGCGCCGCGCCCGCTACACCGTCTCCCGCTCCACCCGCCCCGACTGGCTACACCCCGTAAGCACCTACGCAAAGCCTGCGTAATCAGCCCACTACACATGCCAATCCGGTGCGGAGAGTAGTGCCCCGGCGTTTTTGCGGATTAGCAGCCTAGTTTCATGATTGCGTGGAGTGGGCGTTCGGGGTTGCGGGCGTGGTGGCGGATCGCGGTAGCGATGGTGGTATGGCCGGTGAGGCGCAGGATGGTGAGGGCGAGGTTGCGCAGGCTGGCCATGACCTGGGGGGCGTTACCGGTGCGGGATTGGTGGTGGTCCTCGTCGTAGGTCAGGTCGCGAATCCAGTGGAGCTGGTTCTCCACGGACCAGCGTCGGCGGCCCACTCGGCGATCGCGGTGAACGAGCGGGCTTCTGCCAGCACCGCGCACGTCGCCAACGTCAGTAGCACCGGTAACCCGTAGCGGCGCCCGCGGCACCCGCGTGGATCGGCAAGCCGGGTGAACACCTTCAGCAGACCGGCCGGGAACGCCGGCGGCGGCACCGTGTCGATGATCGAGGCGGCCGGCTGATCCAAAACAGGATCGCAGGCGGATAATGGCGCGGCGGGCATGGCACCCCAGGGACGATCAGGCTGGCGTAGGAACCTCCATGATCATCTAAGTGTCATGCCCGTCCCACGTCAGGGCCCGATGCCCTGCAGACACCCACACCCCACCCTCACCGCAACCCCTCAACACGAACTATGAACCGCTTCCCAGCAAAAATACCGGGGCACTGGGCACGGACCTGTCCCTGCATTCCCAGACGGATCTCGATAGAGTGGCCGCGGAGCTGAATGGCAGGCCCCGCGAGACGTTGGGAAAGCCGATAGAAATGTTCAACGACTTGCTGGAACGGCATGTGTCGCCATGACCGCTTGATTCCGCCAGCCTTCGTCACTTTCCCGGGACTCGAAGATCTACGCTGTCCATCGTTCACGGGATTTCGTTGTGAACTTTCACCACGATTCCAACCACCTGCTGGCACGCGGCTCGTCGGGCCATGGTTCGTTCGACCTGGGCATCGGGCTCATACCGTCGACAAGTCCGTGAACCGCCAGCCGCGTCCGGATCAGACTGCGCCGCTTCACCAGATCCGCCACCAGAGTCCGTACAAGCAAAACGGCACCGATGCGGAAGCCAGCGGCAACATGGCGTAGGCGGCCACCGTGCAGACGAACAAGCCACAGCCTGTTACGGATGGCGTAATACAGGAAGCCGTTTGACGGGATGGTGGACCCGCCGAGATGCCAGGCTCTGTTTGAGAATGTGATAACCACCCGCCAGCCGGCCCGGCGAACGCGCAGACAGAAGTCGACGTCCTCGCCACCGAGAAAGAAGCGCCGGTCGAAACCGACCTCTTTGTAACAAGATGCCTTGATGAACATCACCGCTCCGGTGACCCACGCTGCATCCACGGCCCCGGTTCCTGTTCTATGAATTCGGGGTTCCATCACGATGTTGCTGATGGTACCAAGGCCGGACTGCAGCCCGTTATCGTTGTAAAGCGCCGGAGCCACGACCCCGATGTCCCCGGCCGAGAGCAACACTAGGCAGGCTTCGACGGTCTCCCGACTTAGTCTTACATCATTGTTCAGAAGAATGTACGTTTTGTAGCCGGGATGTTCGCAGACAGCCGTGTCGAATGCACCCGCGAAGCCGAGGTTTCGGTGCGGTACCAGCCATTTCACGCTCGCTTCGAGACTTTCCGGGCGGGGAATCCGATTGTTGGCTACGACAACGACTTCGGAGACATGCTCACACCGGGTGAGCCAACCAGCCAACTCGACGCTTGGCTGGGCTGGTCCCCAGTGTACGATCACGGCCGCGACTGAGCGCCCCTGCCTGGTTTTCACTGACTTCCCTCGCTCCTTTGACGCCGGTACCTGCCAGCTCCACCAAGATCGAGTATTGGATCGTCGAGTGCTGCGCGGTCCTAAATTCTTCGATGCCCCGCCAACATTCATTCTGCGCCGAAGAAGTCAGTAGGGAAATATTGCCATTTCGAGCCATTGGCAAAGCGTCAAACGTGTTTTTGGTGGCCTTATGCATGCTGCCGTCGAGGGGGTTGCATATAATATCCTCCTTGGATGGGGCCTGCGGGCATCGGATCGACGTTCTGGGTGAGCACCACCTTGATGGAGGCTGCTCGTCCAAGCCGGCCGATTAGTCTGGAGCTCGGTTCTCCTCTTTTCCCGACGCGGTAGATCCGGTGGACTATCCGTCGACTGAGTGGCTGGTGATCCGATACTTTGGCGTCCTGTGGCACCGGCGCTTCTACCCGGGGCGGGTGCTTTGCCGAATATGCACTGCGCAGATAGTCGCGTATAGCGACGACGAAACCTATCGGTGTCTCCAAGGGGAGTTCGCTCGTCCAGACCCGGTTGATGGTCAGACCCGAGACGGCCGCTGCCGCCGACATTCCCGCTGCGGTCGGGAATGCGACGTGGTCCACCTCCTTGAACATTGACCACCATGTGCCGACGACCTGGGGCACGATGCAGGCGGCGTTGGATGTCGAGATGAAGATGCTGCCGGTCGGTGTCAGCCGTGCACAAAGGTCGTGCAGAAATCCGCGTATATCATGAACATGCTCGAGAACATTGACCGCAATGATCGTATCGAATTTCAGGTCCGGTGGAAGGTTCGAAAGCGCGGGGACGACGGTGGTGATCCCCCATGCTTGCGTGATGTACGCACGGTGTGCCGGATTTGTCTCCACGCCCCATATCTGTCGCCCGGCATTCTTGGCTGCGGCGAGGACGTGACCGGCTCCGGGGCCGATCTCCAGTACGGTGGATCCGGCCAGCCCGATTGTCTGCCAGACGTCCGCCCGTGCCTGGTCACCGGAAGCGCTCACGCTGCGTGGAATCAGCGTGGACTGCTCCTCCGCCTTTTGGTGGAGATTTTCGAATTCCGCTGTCGAGATGTTCCGGAAGAGCGAACGACATGTACGGCATCGGGCCCAGATCGCAGTGTTGCGGCGACCAAAAGTTCTGGCACCATGACGACCACAGAACGGACACTCTCTCTCGATCACGAATCTACCCCGTATGATGTATCGGATCTGTTCACCTTGCTGTCCGGGCTCATGCGCCGGTCTGGATGCTCCGCGGGAATGGCGAGTGTCGTCCAGGGAGCCGCGTCGACCGAAGGTCGAGTGCCGATGGTCTGGTCGCCGTCGAAGATCTGGTAGTCATGCTCGCGGAGTACCGTCGTCACGGTGGCGGTGTTTTCCGCGGCAACCTCGCAGATAATGATCGGTCGCACGTCGGACAGGAGCTGTGCACCCCCTTCGAGTACCAGGTGCTCCGCGCCCTCCACATCGATCTTGACAATGTCCGGAGCCGCGAAGTATTCGAGCAGGAGGTCGAGGGAAACTGTGGGGACTACCTGAACGGCGCGAACACCACCGGTCTGAGAACTACCGAGTCCCTCTATGTGATTGGTTGCGCGGTTTCGCGACGCGATGCAGAATCTGGTCACACCTGAAGCTGCGGTCACCGCTGCCGGCAGAATGTCGATAGCCGCGCGTGGACCGGGCAGCCGGGAGGACCGACGTAGTAGTTCGACCATCACGGTGTCGGGCTCAACAGCGAGTACGCTTCCAGTGGCACCGGCTGCCGTCGCGGATGCGAAGGTGAAAAGCCCGGTGTTGGCGCCGATGTCCCACACCGCGCTGCCCGTCTGGACAAGATCGTAGGCAAGTCCGAGCAGAACCGGATCGATGTCGTCGAGTCTTGGCCACAGGTACTTCAGGCCTGCCTCGGAGGACACATATATCTGTGTCTGTTTGAAGGGTGTGGGCAGACGGCGCCGGAGCACCATCCGGTGGGACACACGTTCGGCGATGGATCTGGGTGTGAGCCACGTCGTGGTCGGATAACGGGTCTGACTTATCATTTTGAGGTCCCGCCTGTTTTTGCTGCCAGCGTGCCGATGTTGGGCCGCGTGGCGGGTGCATGGGCGCGGGGAGGCTGCGCCGGCGTCTTCCTCGTGTATCCACAGCGGGCCAGATGGTGCCAGTCCATGCGTGCTCCTGTTCTCGGGTATAGGGTCCGTTTTCGATGAGGTTTCAGCCCGACTGCCCGTCGTCCTCTCTACGCGGGTCTCCATGGTCACCTGTTCCGATGGCTGCCACGGTCCAATATTGTTGATTTTTATCCTGCCGCTGTAGTTCCACCTGTGGTGGAAGACGGTGAACGATACCTCGCCGAGGCACCCAGTTTTTCATTCGTAGTGCGTGTCTTTCGATTGCAAACCAGCTGGCTGTGGCGAGGGCCACCGATCCAGCTGTGAACAAGGAGAAGTACACAAGTGCGCCGTGATACTGTACTCCGTAAAGCGCCATGAGTTGCTGCATGGGCGACGAATAGATATACAGACCGTAGGAGAGGTCGTTCTTCGCCCCGATCCGGTGGAACGGGAGCCGAATTCCCAACCACAGGCAGAGGTACGCGAGCGGCACTGGCATAATCAGATGTGGTTCGGCTAGGAACATCGAGCCCGTCACGAGTAGCGCGGCTACCGCGGCGAGCCAGCCGGACACGGGCACGCGATTGCCATAAAGGAAAAAAAACGAGCCGCTAAGGAACAGCGGGCCGAGTCGGAGGGTGCCATCCGCGAACGAGCTACCGAGTAGACCGCTGGCAAAGTCCGGCGCAAGCCGGTGTACAACCAGAGCAGCCCACATGATAGCGGTCAGTAGGACGACGACGGACCGGCGTCGCTGGAGCACGCCCACCAGCCCGAGAACTGCTATGCCGAGGTAGCATAGCAGTTCCCACCACAATGACCACAGCGCGCCATTCCAGGCACCTGGTTGCGTGGAGTACTTCGCGGGCAGGCTACCACCGACAGGGGTGCCCGCCACATCATAGAACTTTATATGGAGTGTGCTGTTGCCGACGATATACTGAAGCGGACCATGCCTTGCGCTCATAAAGCCGTGCAGTGAGCCATGGGCATGCAGCCATCCCAGCGGCGCGAAGAATCCGGCAACAACGACAAGGCAGACCCAGAAAGCGGGGTAAATTCGCAGGAACCGATGCCACAGGAAACGCGTGGTACTACCCATCCGTGCGTTGCTGCGGGTGACGAGGAACCCGCTGATGACAAAGAACCCGTCGACGGCGAGGGCGCTGACGTCGTAATGTCCAAGCCGAAGAAGGCCGAACTCGCCCAGAGACCAGCCATGAGATGTCATGACGACCATGGCCAGGATCAGCCGCAGGAAGTTGAGGCTATTGTCCGGGCCGAAACCGGTCGCAACCGTGGACTTTCGTGGTCGGCGGGAGGGCGTCGAGGAGCGCCGGCCCGACATAGTATGTGCGTTCACGGTCTCCTACTCGGGTGACGGGCAGACGAGTGGTGTTCAGCCCTGCTTCGCGGTATGGCAGGTGTCCCCTCGTCAGATCTGCTGCGGCCACGAAACGCTGGACTGATCGTTGTTGGCGCATGTGATCGTGAGTGGTGTGGAGCCGGAGATGTCCGCGAATTTTCTGATCAGTAACTCGTTTGGTGTGGACTCTTCCGGATGATCATACCCGTGATTGGCATAGCTGGCATGTGATAACTCCTGATAACTGCTTTCAGCATGTCGAGTATGGCCCAGTGTAAACGAATGGTGTTCCTCCGTCGTCGCTACACGCGGAGAAAGAGCCCGAGGGGTCTGGATCTGTCATATGGAGACTCTGGGACAGGGTCGGCTGGAATCCGGTGTGTCCTGAGAAGAACGGCATGAAGTCTAATCGTATTCCCGATCGGCCCAGCGCCGTTATTTGACGCGTTCCGTTTCGCCGGCGTCGACGAATGGCGTTTTCCTGGCTTTCGCTCGGTGCTGAGGATGGAGTCGAAGTAGTTCACGCGGTCGAACGACCTGCCTTACCGGCCCTGGCGGGCCATATTACTGGGAAGAGCCGTAGATGTGTCTTCATCGCTCTTCATCGCTCTTCATCGCTCTTCATCGCTCTTCATCGCTCTTCATCGGTTTGCTGACGGATGCGTTGCTCCCGTGGGGTCGGCACTGTTGGCGGACGAAGGGTGGATGTTGTTCAGACGGGACGCTGGATCGACTGAGGGTGCCGCCGGTCGTGCCCGCCTGTTCGCGCTGAGACGGGGCGCCGGTATGGCTGATACCGGTGGGCTGCCCTGGTTGCGGACGAACCATCGCGGCGTCCAGGATTTCAGTTGTTGGGCAGGTCGTTCGATGAACATCCAGCTGCCCGTGGCGAGGATGAGCGATCCGGAGGCACAGGTGACGTAGTAAACCGCCATACCATGGCGATGAACTCCGTAGACCGCCATGAGCTGCTGGAAGGGGAATGAGTAAATATAGAGGCCATAGGTGATGTCGCGGGTTGTCCCGATTCTCCGAAAAGGAAGACGTAGACCTAGCCAGATGACCAGATAGGCGAAGGGTGGATCGGAAACTATCCGCGGCTCGCTGATCAACGTGGAGCCAGCGACAGCGAGCATTGAAAGAACGGCGAGGAGCCGGGATAGGAACACCCGCTCGCGATAGAGGAACAGGAGTGCGCCGAGGAGGAACAGCAGGACGAACCGAGTCGTACCAAGGGCTCGCTGACCGCCGAATTCACGGCTGGCGAAACCCGGGGCGAGCCAATGGACGACGAGTACGCACCACACTCCCGCTGCGGCCAGCACGACAATGTATCGGCGGCTCGGCCGGAGGATGCCGAGCAGGCCGAGTACGGCGAGCCCGAGATAGCACTGAAAGTCCCACCACATTGTCCACAACGAACCGTCCCAGGCTTGGGAAAGGCCTGAGCCCGGCTTGGGGAAGGGCACACCATGCGGTGTTCCGGAGATATCGGACATTCGTATTCGAAGTCCGCTGTTCTGTAGGATGTACTGGATCGGGCCATGCGGACCAGAGTTCAAATAGCCGTCCAACGACCCACGGTCGTGCAGCCACGCGAGTGGCGCGAAAACGCCGGCAATGACGATCAGACATACCCAGAAAGCCGGAAATATCCGTAGAAATCGGTGCCAGAGGAAGCGTCCCGCGGTGTCGGTCCTACTCCAGCTATAGGTAACCAGGAAACCGCTGATGACGAAGAATCCGTCAACTGTCAGTACGCCTGGATTGAAGCGGTTGACCTCGAGCTGGCCGAAACCACCAAGCGTCCATGCGTGGTAGACCACGATGATCCAGGCAAGCGTCAGCCTAACGAGCGAAAGGCTGTTGTCCCGTGGGTCGAAGACAGAGGCGATCGTCGCCCTCTCAGGTGTGCGACGCAAAATATCTCTCCAATTTAGGAGGAACACCTCAGAGCGTGAAATCCACCGTCGTTCGCGGTATCCGTAGCAGGTGGTACCGGTGGGATATCGATTGAATCGGGTGCTGGTGCCAGATTTCCTCCTGATCCACCCGGGAGGGCTTCGGGTCGACCCAGCAGGTAGATCATCTTTTCGTACCAGGCCCGGTGTATGCAGAACGCGAGGCCCTGCCAGCCATCCCGCCAGCCACTTCGGAACAGGTACATGTAGACAAAGATTGCCAGTGCCTTGAAAGGCACCAGGGGAAACACGATATCCCGGGCGATGGTCCTCGGTAGCGGTCGTGTGCTCTCTTCGGAGCCGCCGGCCAGCACCTGTTTTAGCCGCCGGAACGGCGGAACGAGTGCGGCCCGGCGACCTGCCTCCAACTCTGCATACGTGACGTGCTTGTGTAGCCAGCAGGTCAATCCCTTGCTGTCCTCGTCGACCAAATCGCACGCCAGGCGCAGCATTGTTCCTTTCACCGAGGCACGTTCACTGAACTGATCGGTGGTGGCAAACGAACTGAACCGCCGGTCAAGCAGGCGAGCCTGCCAGCTGTTGGAATACCAGCCACAGTGGGCGATCCACCGTCCGAGAAAGAAGAATCGGCGCCGGTGGATATAGGCCACGCAGTTCTCCCGTCCGACCCGGGCTGCGATCTCGTTGGCGAGGTCGGTCGGAATCCATTCGTCGGCGTCAAGAAAGTAGACCCAGTCGTGTTGGACGCCGGGATTACGCATCGCCCACTCGCGTTGACCCGCGAAACCGCGCCAGGGTTCCTCCCACACGGTGGCGCCCTGTGCGCGGGCGATCTGCTGGGTTCCGTCGGTGGAACCCGAGTCGACCACCACCACCTGTCGGCACCATCCGACTGACCGGACAGCTCGAGCGATGTCATGACATTCATCACGTGCCAGGATAATTGCGGTTACCGGCACTGAACGCGGCGGTGGCGCTGATGGGATCGTTGTCCCGTACGGCGGTGCCAGCGACCGAGTCGTTCCGCGGGTACGGATCATCGGGCGGCCTCCGTTACTGCAAACATCCACGGTGTCGTCGAACCGCCGTAACGGATGAGCACCAATGTGTGGTCGATCGCCGGGCGGTCGGGGCCGGCGCGCCATGTCATGACAGCTCCTGAAGCTTGAACAGCCAGCGGAAGTAGGGGTCACGCTCGAAGGGCCTTGAGATGGCGGGGGGGAGGGTGGTGGTCAGCGCGCGGCCAAGCGCGATGGCGATCTCCTCAGGGTTTTCCCGGGCATAACCGATCAGGGCATCACCGGCGACTTCCCGATTGTGTGCGATGTCGAGTGCGACGACAGGCCGTCTTTCGACCTGCGCCTCGGCCAGTGGATAGCCGAACGATTCACACCGGGTTGGATACAGAATCGCCGTGCTGCGTGCCCGGTGCCGAGCCAGCGCATCGGTGTCGAGGCGCCCGATGAAGGTCAGATGGCGGGTGCTGCGCAACCCCGCACGGACTCGTTCCTCCTCGGTCGCCGTCACGAGCACACGAGGGGGAGTTGGGTAATAGGTGGCCACCCTCGCCACCGCTTCGTCGATGATCAATAGTAGGCTTCCCATGTCCTTGTACGGCGCGAACAGCACCGGACACAGCACTAGGCCGACTTCACGACATTTGGTAGAGCGTGCATGTGATATCGGTGTCACCGGGTGGGGTCGCACCACGAGCCGCGATCGCAGCCTCGGCGCGGCCATCCCCACTCGCTCGGCCATTATCGAGGTCGGTACGACTATGACGTCCGCCCTAGCCGCCGCTTGCCGCACCACGGGTATCTGCAGCCGAAGGGAGCGGGGCAGAAAACGCGCCGCGGGCTCGTCGGGTGTGAGGAAATGCAATGCATTGCGCAGCAACACCCAGCGCTCGCCTCGGCTCGCGATGAAACCGACGTTGTTCAGCGCCACGAGTCGATGCCGGGTGGATGGCCGTTCCCTGCGGACGAGCCAGAAGGGAGTGACCGATCGGCCGCGGCCGATCACCTCGACCTCACCGGCCGCGCGCCCGGCAAGGAAGATGTCAAGTTCATCGAGGTAACGCCGGGCGCCGCCCATGTGGGCTCCTGCACAGTCGACCAGCACGGCGTGACCAGTGATTGCGTGAGGTCGAATATTTGTGATTGTCATGGGATTGTTTCCGAAATGCCTTGGGCTGCTCGGTCCAAGGCCAGTGTGAGGTCAAGTGTCGCCGCAAGTTGATCGGGACGCTCCCCGGACCCGTGGGCGACCACGGCCCGGAAGATTTTCTCGTACATCGTTCGATAGGTGTGCAGCCGGTTCACCGAACGTCGCCGGATGATCCGGCGGTCGTCCTCACAGATGTACTTACGGCCGTCTACGATTCTGGCGACCCGGTTGGCCGTGCGAACCTCGGTGTACTCGCGCAGCCCGAGCCGAGAACCGCCTTCGCTGGTGAGTGTCATCGAGAAGGTCGCGTCGTTCTCCAGCTCTACGTACAGATGGATCAGATCGACCTGGGCGCGGCAGGCTTGTACCGTTCGGACCTTGGTGAAGTCGTTGAGCGAGAGGAAGTGGTCGATCCAGTGGCAGCCGTTCGAGACAACCCGGGACCGCGAGGCCGGCCAACGGTACCAGTGACGGGCCGGCAGCCGTTCCTCGTAGACGACCGTCACGTAGGTCATAGGGCGGCCGGCTCCCAAGTTTAGATCCCTTCGCAGCCAGCGGTCGAACGGAGCATATCTGCGCTGGAAGCAGGCGAACAGCCGGCCGCCGTCTGCGACCGCGTCCACTATGGCAGTGGCCTCGTCCTCGGTGGTGGCGAGCGGCTTCTCCACCACGACGACCCGACCGGCAGCCATCCCCGCGACGGCGAGCGGGGCATGGGTGTGGTGGAAACCCGCGATCAAGTCGATGTCATGCGGGGGTCGGTCGACTTCCTCTCTGGGCACAGGCGAGGTGTCCCACGAGTGGTCCCACCGGGACCGATTCCCTGGTGCCAGGGGCCCGATCTGGAGGGGGTCGATCTCGTGGACCCGCACCACGTCCACGTACCGATGGGCATGGGGGAGGACCTGAGTCTTCGCGTAATTGCCGTAGCCGAACAGCACGGCCGTGGGGCGGCCCTGACGTGGAGCAGGCGGGGTGGATCCGGTGTGCTCGCGGATCGGGGTTCCCACGGGGAGGCATTGGGACGGCTCCTGACGAGCGGTCATGTCCTCGAGCCAGGCGACTAGTGCGTCCACCGTCTCCGCAGGTGGTGTGTCGCCGGCGAACGGCGACCAGCCCGCGAGTTGGCGGATCGAGCCAGGCGGCGGACTCGACACGGACTGCCAGTACCGAATCGCCCGCGGTAGAACGCCTGCATCCGGGTATCCTTTCCAAGGGCGGAGCAGGCAACGGTGCAGCACCACTCGTTCCATGCACGCCGGGTGCCGGGGAGCCACAAAGGCGACCGGTGCTCCATCCGAGAACTTGTCCGTTTGTTGACCGGATAGGACGTGCCCGGCGCCGACACAGAGGTAACGGACGTTCCGGTGCCGTTCGGCGCGGCGGCTTACCACCTTGCGGGCCGTGGCGGTGGGACCGAACTCGCGAACATACGTGCCGAGCGTCCGGGGACTTGCCTCCCGCACGAAGTAGAGGCCATCGACGGGCAGTACACGGATCCATTGGGAGGGAGCGATCCGGCAGCTGTCGGGTAGCACCGTCTCGTCCAGGAAGCCGTCGACCCATCCGTCACTGCTCAGGACTCGCATGGCCGCCCGTCCGCGGGTCGAGTTGCCGGCGCGGGGCGCCTCCTGCCTCTGCCAAGGACCGGTTCCTTCATCTGACTGTCCCCTCGATACGGTCGGACGGCATGGGCGGCTGGGCGGTCCCGTCGGGTGTACGGGCTCGAGGCTAATTGTCGAGCGGCAGCGCATCGACCACAGCAACGGACGGGATGGTCCGCGTGGCCGGCTGTCCGCCTGCCCAGGCGGACAGCCGCACTCTTCCAGTCCATGGATGCACCTGCTCTCGAGTGCCGCTCCGTTGGATACTAAGGGTAGCAAGAGAGATACCCTTAGTATCCAACACGTGGTGTGTTCGGCGCGTCCATGCCGTCGATCTGATGTACTGCTCGAGCACAATGTGTGATGTGAAGAGCTCTATATGTGATGTTCGGGGAGGTGGGGGTGACCGGAGCGAGGACGCGCTGCTGCTCGCACCCTCGTTGGGACTCGGAGGCGGTATCGAGCGGTACCTGGCCGCGGTTGAAGGGGCACTCAACCGGTCGGGTGTCCGGGTGCGTCGGGTGGACCTGCTCACTCCGGGGTGCCGACCTACACCCGCGGCGAAGGCGGCCTTTGCCTCCCGAGCGCTCGTCGCTGCCCGTCAATATGCGCCCGTCCGGTGCCTGCTGGTCGGACATCCCGGCCTCGTACCGGTCGCGGTACCGGTGGCGGCCCTGGCTCGACCAGATCGCTCGTTCATCGCATTTCATGGCACCGACATCTGGGGCACTCCGGCGCTGCGCCGGACGCTGCTTGCCTGGGCGTCGCGGGCGCGCCCCCTGACAGTCAGCAGCTTCAGCGCAGGCGCCTTGTTGTCTTTCGGTGTCCCGGTGGTACTGCCGCCCGGCATCGATCCGCTCTGGCGCCAGATCCTGCAGGAGACCCCACGGCGCGCCGGCGCGGACCGCCCACCGGTCGTGCTGACGGTCTTCCGACTGTCGGCCTGGCGGGGGAAGGGCCTGCCCGAGTTGGCAGAAGCGATTCAGCATGTCCGCGAGAGGCTCGGCGAGGTGCGTCTCGTCGTGGCGGGGCAGGGACCGGCACCTTCCGATCTTGTGCGATTGTTGGCTCGCGTCGACAACGCCGAGCTGCGTGTGTCGCCGTCCGATGTGGAGCTGGCCGAGCTCTACGCGGACGCAGACCTGTTCACCCTGTGTACTCGGACCCGGGTCCGGCCTCCGTGCACCGGAGAAGGCTTCGGTATCGTGCTGGTCGAAGCCCAACTTGCGGGCTGTCCGGTCGTCGCGCCGTTCTCCGGCGGCTCTGCTGATGCCCATATCGCCGGGATAACCGGTTGGTCGCCTGCGGACGAGTCTGCGGACGCTCTCGCCGCGTTGGTACTACGGCTGTTGTCCGATCGTGGGGGCCTTGCCGAGGCTGGTCGGAGGGCCCGGGCGTGGG
This sequence comes from Frankia sp. Cppng1_Ct_nod, assembly GCF_920656135.1. Lineage (NCBI taxonomy): Bacteria > Bacillati > Actinomycetota > Actinomycetes > Frankiales > Frankiaceae > Frankia > Frankia sp. Cppng1_Ct_nod. The sequence continues at coordinate 42,175 of NZ_CAKKTK010000039.1, forward strand.
CGCGAATGGCGACCGAGCCTGACGCCTACGCCGAGCGGGCCGGGCAGCTGCTTCTCGGGGTAATTAATTCCTAGTACTACAGCAACACCTGTCGGCGTGTCGGCGGCAACACGCCGACGGCACGCTCGACGCGAACCAAAGATCGTTTACGTAAGCGCAGGTCACCGCGTCAGCACATTGATTGATCATCATGACTGTTGCTG